>JAITWU010000145.1 GCA_031285115.1 Azonexus sp.
TAGCGGGATTCGATTTTTTCGAGAAAGACGTAGGCTGGTTTTTTGACTTCTTCCTGGACGCCAGCGAATTCATCGACATATTCGCAGCGCAGAATCATGATTTCAAACACTTCGCGCACGGTCGGGCAATCGTCGAGGACGCGGAAAAATTCTTTCAAGGCGGCTTCGATGGCGTCGAGCGGATTCACCAAACGCCCGGCGAATAGCAGCGCGTCGGTGCGGGCAATGAGCGGCGCGAAGGCGTCTTCGTGCATGGCTGAAAAAAGCGCCGCCTTGTCGGCGAAATGCCAGTAAATCGCCCCGCGTGTGACGCCCGCCTCCGTAGCGATGCGCTCCAGCGCCGAGCTGCCGACGCCGTATTGGTGAAAAATCCGGCGCGCTGCGTCAATGATGTCTTTGCGCGTCTTTTCGGCTTCTTCCTTGGTTTTCCTGACCATTGGAACGACTCTCCCGGTTTTTGGCGTGGATCAAGTTTTACATACATTCCCGTCTGTATATAATACCCCGATATTTTTCCCGGAGTACCCACGATGTTTGCCGCCCGGTCGCCGCAGTCCCTTTTTGCCCCATTTTTTTCGCCTGTTCTCGCTGCCGCGCTCGGCCTCGCCTTGCTTGCCGGTTGTTCCGAGAAGCCTGCGGCGGCGCCGACGCCGGGGCCGTTGCCGGTGACGGTGCTCGATATGCAGCCGCAGCGCCTGCCGTCTTACATCGAGGTCATGGCCCAGACGGAAGGGGCGCGGGAAACGGAAGTGCGCGCCCGCGTCGGCGGCATTCTCGAAAAACGCCTCTATCAGGAAGGCGATATGGTCAGGGAAGGCCAGCCTTTGTTTCAGATCGACCGCTCGACTTACGAGATTGCCGTGGCCGACGCCCGCGCCAAGGCGCAGCAGACGGCGCGGGAAATGCAGCGCCTGAAGGGCTTGATCGAAGCCAACGCCATCAGCCGCAAGGATTACGACGATGCCGTCTCGGCCAATGACATGGCCCAGGCGGCCTTGCGCCAGGCTGAACTCAATTTGTCGTGGACGACGGTCACCGCGCCGGTCAGCGGCACGACCGGGCGGGCGGTGAAATCGGAAGGCAATCTGATTTCAACGGCTGACAGCCTCCTGACTTCGATTTTCCAGAGTAACCCGATCTGGGTGCGTTTCAGCCTCGGCGACAGCGATCTCGCCAAGCTCCCCGGCGGTCACGCGAGCCGTCAGAACGCCAGGGGCGTCGAGTTGGTTCTGGCCGACGGCAGTGTTTATCCGCAGCCCGGCAAACTCAATTTTCTCGCCAGCAACATCGACTTGACCCTCGGCACCCAGCAGTTGCGGGCCGAGTTCGATAACCGCGACGGCGCGTTGCTGCCCGGCCAGTTCGTCCGCGCCCGGCTGCTCACCGGCGATCTCGACGGCGTTTTTCTCGTGCCGCAAGGGGCGGTCATCCAGTCTGAACGCGGCACGCTCTTGATGCTGGCGGAAGACGGCAAAGTCGCGCCACGGCCCGTCAAGGTCGGCGAATGGCGCGGCAAGGACTGGATCATTCTCAGCGGTCTCAAGGCGGGCGATCAGGTGATTGTCGATAACCTCCTGAAACTGCGCCCCGGCGCGCCGGTCGCGCCGCATCCGCCAGCCGCGCCCGGTTCGGCCCCCGGCGCTCCGGCTGGCGCGCCGAACGCTGCGCCGCCAGCCAAGGGTTGAGGAGCGTCCATGTCACATTTTTTCATCAACCGGCCTATTTTTGCCTCGGTCATTTCGATCATCATCGTCATCGCCGGTCTGGTCGCCGCGCGCATTTTGCCGGTCGCGCAGTATCCGGAAATCGCCCCGCCGACCATCATGATCACCGCCGCCTACCCCGGCGCTTCCGCCGAAACGCTGGCCAAAACGGTGGCCGCGCCAATCGAGGAGCAGTTGAACGGCGTCGAGAACATGCTCTATTTCAACTCCTCGTCGGCGGCCAACGGCACGGTCACGATCACCGCGACCTTTGAAGTTGGCACCAATGCCGACGTCGCCTCGGTCAACGTGAACAACCGGGTCAAGGCCGCCGAGCCGCGTCTGCCGGAAGATGTGCGGCGCAACGGCGTGATTGTCCAGAAGCGTTCCAATGACATTTTGCAGGTGTTGTCGCTGCGTTCCGAAAAGGCGCGCTACAGCACGCTGTTTCTCTCCAACTACGCTTCGCTCAATGTCGTCGATGAACTGAAGCGGATCAAGGGGGTCGGCGATGTGACCGTGTTCGGCGCTCAGGATTACTCGATGCGCGTCTGGCTCAAACCCGACCGCATGGCGCAACTGGGGGTGACGACGGCGGAAATCGCCAGCGCCATCAGTGCCCAGAACGCCCAGAACGCCGCTGGCAAAATCGGCCAGGACCCGGCCCCGGACGATCAGCAACTGGTCTACACCGTAACCGCCAAAGGGCGGCTCCTGACCGAGGAGCAATTCGGCAATATCGTCATCCGTTCAAGCGGCCCCGGCGGCGTGTTGCGTCTGCGCGACCTCGCCCGCATCGAACTCGGCGCTTACAACTACGAACAGCGGGTGACGCTCGATGGCGAGCCGACCATTTCGATGGGCATCTTTCTGCAAACCGGGGCCAATGCGCTGGAAGTGGCGGATCTGGTGCGGCAGAAGATGGCGCAACTCAAAAGCACTTTCCCCGAAGGCATGGAGTATGTGATTCCCTTTGACACCACGCGCTTCGTTTCCGCCTCGATCAACGAGGTGTTCAATACCTTGATCGAAGCCATGCTACTGGTGCTGGCGGTGATTTTCCTCTTTCTGCAAAGCTGGCGGGCGACGCTGATCCCGATGGTGGCGGTGCCGATTTCGCTGATCGGCAGTTTCGCCGGGCTGTGGCTCTTTGGCTTTTCGATCAACACGCTGACCTTGTTCGCCCTCGTGCTCGCCATCGGCATGGTGGTCGACGACGCCATCGTCGTGCTCGAAAACGTCGAGCGCCTCATGCGCGAAGAAAAACTGCCGCCCAAAGCCGCCGCCATCCGGGCCATGCACGAAGTCCAGTCGGCGCTGGTCGCCATCATTCTCGTGCTGTGCGCGGTGTTCGTGCCGGTCGCCTTCCTTGGCGGCATCGCTGGTCAGTTGTACAAGCAGTTTGCCGTCACGGTGGCCGTTTCGGTCGTCCTTTCCGGCACCACGGCGCTGACGCTGACGCCAGCCCTGTGCGCCCTGGTGCTCAAGACCCAGCATCAGGAAAGCCGTCTGTTCGCGCCCTTCAACCGGGCCTTCGAGCGTTTCACCCGCTCTTACACGGCGACGGTTGGCTTCACCCTCAAGCATGGCATCCTTGGCGCGTTGGTTTTCGCCGGGGTGATCGGCGTCGTCGCCTTCATGTTCCGCATCATTCCCGGCAGCTTCGTACCGGCGGAAGACCAGGGCGTCATCTTTTCAACGGTGGCCCTGCCGGACGGCGCTACGCTGGGCCGCACGCAGAAGGTTCAGGACAACCTGCGCCAGGTCATCGCCGCCGATCAGGCGGTCGAGCACACTTTTTCCATCACCGGCTTTGATCTCATCGGCGGGGCCAACAAACCCAATGCCGGCACCTTCATCATCCCGCTCAAGGATTGGTCGGAACGCCAGAGCAGCGCCCAGGATCTGGTTGGCAAGTTCATGGGCGTCGGCATGTCGATGCCGGATGGCATGGCGATCATGTTCAACCCGGCGGCCATTCGCGGTCTCGGTTCGACCGGCGGTTTTGAGGTTTTTGTCCAGAACCGTGTCGATGGCGACGCCAAAAATCTCGGCGACGTGGTTCAGAACTTTATCGCCGAATTGCAGAAACACCCTGAATTCACGCGCATTTCCACCTTCTTCCGGCCAAGCGTGCCGCAACTCTTTGTCGATGTCGACGAGAAAAAGGCGCTGGCGCTCGGCATTCCGCTGACCAGCATCTACTCGACCCTGCAAAGCACGATGGGCGCGCTCTACGTCAATGACTTCAACAAGGCGGGCCGCGTCTATCGCGTCCAGTTGCAGGCCGAGGCCAATTACCGGATGAAGCCGGACGACATCGGCAAGGTCTACGTCAAGAGCGCGACGAGCGGGGCCATGATTCCCTTGTCGGCGGTCACCACCGTCCGCCGCGTGGTCGGCCCGGAACAGGTCGAACGCTTCAACGGCTTCATCGCCGCCAAGGTCATGGGCGACTCGAAACCCGGCGTCAGTTCCGGCGATGTCATCAAGATCGTCGAACAAGTCGCCGCCGCCAACCTGCCGGAGGGCTACACGATCTCCTGGACCGGCCAGGTGTTCCAGGAAAAACGCACCTCCGGCTCATCCGGTCAGGCGTTTGCCTTCGCCATCATCATGGTTTTCCTGATTCTCGCCGCCCAGTACGAAAAATGGTCGCTGCCGGTCGCCGTCCTCATGGCCGTGCCCTTCGCCATCATGGGCGCGCTGATCGCCATCCTGATGCGGGGAATGCCCAATGACATCTACTTCCAGATCGGCCTCGTCGTGCTCATTGGTCTCGCCTCAAAGAACGCCATCCTCATCGTCGAGTTCGCCGCCCAGAAATACGCCGAAGGCATGAGCGCCGTCGACGCCGCCATCGAAGCCGCCCGTCTGCGTTTGCGGCCCATCATCATGACCTCGCTCGCTTTCGTACTTGGCGTCCTGCCGCTCGTCAAAGCCACCGGCGCCGGCGCTGCCGCCCGCCGCTCGATGGGTACTGGCGTTTTTGGCGGGATGCTCGCCGCCACCTTTATCGCCACCATTTTCATCCCGCTGTTCTTCAAGTGGCTGGAGCGCGGCAAACAAATGCACCCCTTGCACCCCACCGAGGAGCCAAAATGATCTCCCGCCTGACCCCGCTCGCCCTGGCGCTCGCGCTTGCCGGTTGCGCCATCGGCCCCGACTACCAGCGCCCGGCGACAACGCTGCCAGAAAACTATCCGGAAGCCGGTCAAACCACGGCAGCCGCCGCCGTCAACAACCGCTGGTGGACGCTGTTCGCCGACGCCACGCTCAACGATCTGGTCGACCAGGCGCTCAAGAACAACGCCGACGTCCGCCTCGCCATCGCCCGCATCGAGCAGGCTGAGGCCGTCGCCCGCGAAACCGGCAGCCTCTACTTCCCGGAAATTGATGTCGAAGCGGGCAGCAGCAATAGCCAGTTGAGCAGCAAAACGGCAACCTGGAATGCCGCCATGCCGCGCATTTCCCACAGCCGCCGCGCCGCGCTGACCACCAGCTATGAATTCGATGTCTGGGGTTCGGCCCGCCGCGCCAATGAAGCGGCGCGGGCCAATCTGCTCGCCAGCCGCTATTCGCGCGACACCATCGGCCTCACCATCGCCGCCCTGGTCAGCAACGCCTACCTCGCCCTGCGCGCCCTCGACGCGCAACAGACCGTCGCCGCCGAATCGCTGCGCGACAACGAAGCCAACCAGAAACTGGTCAAAGCCCGCCTTGACGCCGGTTACGTCTCGCCGCTCGACCTGCATCAAGCCAACAGCGCCGTCGCCAATGCCGAAGCGCAGCTCGCTGAACTCAAACGCCAACGCGCCCTGCTCGAACACCAGTTGGCGCTGCTCACCGCCAACCCGTCGCTTACCATCGCCGCTGGCGACCTGCGCCAGTTGCCGCTGCCGCCCGTGCCGCCCGCCGGTCTGCCCGCCGATCTCATCGAAGCCCGACCCGACGTGCGCCAGGCCGAACAAAACCTGATCGCCGCCAACGCCAATATCGGCATCGCCAAGGCGGGCTACTTCCCGCGCTTTTCGCTGACCGGCAGCTTCGGCTCGGAAAGCGCCACGCTCAACAACCTGTTTACAGCGGGCGCTGAAACCTGGTCGTTTGGCCTTGGCCTGTTCGCCCCGCTGCTCGACTTTGGCCGCACCACAGCCCGCGTCGATCAAGCCGTGGCGGTCAACGAGCAATCCCTGATCGCCTGGCAAAACTCCCTGCAAATCGCCTACAAAGAAGTGCGCGACGCGCTCGTCAACCTGCGCCAGAACGCCGCAGCCGAAAGCGCCCGCAACGCCGTGGTCGCCGACACCAAAGAAGCCTTGCGCATCTACAACCGCCGTTACAGCGAAGGCTATTCGAGCTATCTCGAAGTCCTCCTCGCCCAGAACGCCTACAACAGCGCCCTGGCCAACCTGATCTCAACCCGCCAGGCTCGGCTGACGGCGGCGGTCGACCTGTTCAAGGCGCTCGGCGGCGGCTGGAACGGCAGGGATCAGGAATCGGGGATCGGCAATCAGTAATTCTTGCGCGCCGAAGGCGCATAAACCGGACTGATACCTGATCCCTGATCCCCGATACCCGACGCGCGTCGGCGCGCTTCGTAGAGGCAGACGCCAGCGGCGACCGAAACATTGAGGCTGTCGACCGCGCCATACATCGGAATCGACACCAACTGGTCGCAGTTTTCCCGCGTCAGGCGCCGCATTCCCTCGCCTTCAGCGCCGAATACCCAGGCCGTCGCCAGCGGCCAGTCGGCGGCGTAAAGGTCTTTGCCCGCTTCGCCCGCCGCGCCGATGACTTGAATATCGCGCTCCTGCAATTCGCGCAGCGTCCGCGCCAGATTGGTGACCATCACATAAGGCACGGTTTCCGCCGCGCCGCTGGCGGCTTTGGCGGCAACATCGGTCAAACCGGCGGCGCGGTCTTTCGGCGCAATCACTGCGTGCACGCCCGCCGCGTCAGCGACGCGCAGACAAGCGCCGAGGTTGCGCGGGTCAGTAACGCCATCGAGCACCAGCAAAAAAGCCGGTTCCGTGAGCGTGTCGAGCACATCGTCGAGCCGCGCCGTCTGACGCCCGCCTTCGACGCGGGCAATCACGCCCTGATGCCGCGCCCCCGGCGCCATACCGTCGAGCCTTTTGGCGTCAGCGGCGATGACGCGCACGTTTTGCAATTCGGCATGAGCCAGCAGATCGCGGGCGCGGCCATCCTGACGGTTCTGGTCGATGATGATTTCCTTAACCGCCGCCGGATCATGACGCAGTTTGGCGGTGACGGCGTGAAAGCCGTAAATCAGGCGGGCAGACATGGCGATTTCCGGAAAAGCGAGGCGGGCATTTTAGCGCAACGACCGCCGCTCTCTCCGGCTGCCTCATTCCATTTTCCAAGGCAATCGCATGAATGCTTTGGGACAACAAAACAACCGTTTTTATCCGCTGCAAAAAGCCCATAAGGGAGAAAAAGGGTGTTGTAGGAACGACTTTTAGTCGCCCGCTGGCGGCAGAATGCCGCCCCTACGTCAGTCATGCGATTGCCCTGTTCCATTTTCCAGGGCAATCGCATGAATGGTTTTGGCATTTATTGGTTGATGGCAGCGGTTCCCGGCTGCCGCCAAAAGCCCCTCGCCCCTCGCGGGAGAGGGGGTGGGGAGAGGGGGAGAATGGCCGGAAGCGCTCTTTTAACCGCTTCACCCTCTCCCCCGGCCCCTCTCCCATCAAGGGAGAGGGGAGTATCGGACGCTGCGACCATGTCGATTCAGGCGATTGCCCTGCGATCAACCGGCGAAGGCAATCGCATCAATGTTTTGGGCATTTGCTCAATTTACGAGCGCGGCATGACAAAGCTCACAAATCCTCACAATTTGGCCCCTTGGTCATTTCCTGCAATTTTTTGCTTATATATTTCAACCCACGTCATTTTTTATGTATGTGGGTTGATGCCTGTTGGGTATCGAACCGCCAACCAACCGGAGCGCATCATGAACAAATCGTACAAAACCATTTTTAACAAGACCCTGGGCGTCTGGCAGGCGGTAGCAGAAATTGCCAAAGCGCAGGGTAAATCAAAGAACACTATTACCCCCCCCCGGGGCAATAGCTAATGCCAATACTTGTTATGCAGAATGGGTAGATGCGCAGCCGAAACCCATCAATCAGGCGACCCGACAATGCAAAAATCCGATGGGTTTCGCTGCGCTCTACCCATCCTGCGAGGTCTGGATTGCTTCGGCTTTGCCTCGCAATGACGCAAGTTGGGGCGAGGGAAAGTTTCTGCGGAGTTCCGCTGCGATAGCTGCCTTGTTTGGCGCGTTGGCGGTAGGCAATCCAGCTTGGGCGGCGGCCACCGGCGGGC
>JAITWU010000171.1 GCA_031285115.1 Azonexus sp.
CGACGAGGCCGATGGCGACGAAGCTCTGCAAGCGGTCGCGCCCGCGCATGACCGTGGCCGGGGCGTAGTACGCCACCCGGTCGCCGCCGCTGACGCGCTCAAGCGGCAGGCGCTTGCCGTGACAAACCTGCATGAATCCCGGCGGCCCCGCGTCACGACCGCGCCGGGCGTGGTCGGCGCTGGCGACGGCAATCCAGTTGCGCGGGGTCATGGTTCTGTCGTCTCGGCCAGGGTTTTGAGCGCCGCCAGCACTTGCGGGAAGTCGGCGCTCACCCGCTCACCCCAGAGCGCGGCTTGCGGGCCAGTGACTTCGACGCGGTACAGCGTTTGCGTGCCGGAACCGGCGAGGGTAGGGGCAAGGGCAAGCAAGTGATGCTGGACGCGGATCGAATGTCCGTCGATCAATACTTCATCCGTAAAACCTTCATTCTCGCGCACCTCGCGCAGGGTGCTGATGATCGCCGGAGCGTCACCCGTCATTTGCATTGTCACGCGCGTGCCGTCGGCAAAAGGGCCGTGCGCCTGAGCGTAAGCGAGACTCGCATCCCAGCGCGGCCAGCCCGCCACGTCGGCAAAAAGACGCCACAGCGCCGCAGGCGCGGCTTGAATGACGATGCTTTCCTCGTGAATCCACATAAAAAATCTCCTGATGCACTGATGAAAAATCCATTTTGCGCCCACGCTGCTGACAGCATGGTGTCAGCAGCGTGTTTTTCACGGCCAAGAAAAAACAGGGGCCTCGGCCCCCGTTTTTACGGCGTGTTCCGCGCCTTATTTGGCGAATGGAGTGGGCCGTGGCGTCGCATCCGTCGATGGCGGCAGGATCGGCAGGGTGAAGTTCGGCTGGTCGCCGGTCAGGGTTTTGAGGAAGGCGACGATTTTGGCGTTTTCTTCCTGGCTGAACTTCTTGCCCAGTTGCAGGCGGCCCATGATGTCGACGGCTTCGGTCAAGGTGTTGGCGGCGCCGTCGTGGAAGTACGGGTAGGTCATTTCGACGTTGCGCAGCGTCGGCACCTTGAAGTTGAAGCGGTCGGCGTCCTTGCCGGTGACATCGGCGCGGCCCTGGGCGGCGGCGGTGGTTTTGTATGGCTCGACCAGACCCATTTTCTGGAAGGAATTGCCGCCGACGGCCTCGCCGTTGTGGCAGGCGACGCAGCCGCTGTCCTTGAACAGGGCGTAGCCATCGAGTTCCGTTTTGGTGAGGGCGGCTTTGTTGCCGAGCAGCCACTGGTCGAAGCGGGAATTGGGCGTGACCAGGGTTTTCTCGAATTCGGCAATAGCCAGCGTCACTTCGTCAATGGTGATCTTGTCTTTGCCAAAAACCTGTTTGAATTCGCGGACATAGGCCGGAATCGACTCCAGCACGTTGAGGGCGAGGGTGTGGGTGAAGGCCATTTCGCCGGGGTTGGCGATCGGGCCGCCCGCCTGCGCCTTCAGGTCGGCGGCGCGGCCATCCCAGAACTGGGCGACGTTGAGGCTGGAATTGAGCACGGTCGGCGCATTGATCGGGCCTTGCTGCCATTTGTCGCCAATCGAGGTCGGGATGTTGTCGGTGCCGCCCATCGAGAGGTTGTGGCAGGAGTTGCAGGAAATGAAGCCGGATTTGGAGAGGCGCGGATCGAAGTAGAGCTTTTTGCCCAGTTCGACCATGCCGAGATTGATATTGGCGGGCGGCCTGATCGCCTGGATCGGCTCATCGGCGCTGGCGACCGGCGCGACGGCAAGGCTGGCGAGCATGACGATGGCGGCGGAGAGAATGGTGCGTTTCATTGCGCTGACTCCTTGTTGTGAAAAATTTGTGAAAATCGGAGTGCTCATTTTCCTTGCGGGCATTGTGGCAATGTTGACCAAGGTCAATGGATTTTATGCAATTTGGCAATAAGCATTATAGGTAGCGCCTATTGCCCGGCCCGGCTGCCTGAGCCAAAACTTTGTCACCGGGAAGTCAAAAGTGGAAAGAATTGTTACCAATGACAGGTCAATGTGAAAGATAAGTTTCCACATGCCGCTCGGCAAAAATCCACATCTCATTGAATCGAATGAATATAATCCGTGGCACGATCATTGCGCCACAGCACGACATAAACGCCAGACTCCCGACAGAGACAACCGCAAATCAGTCGCTTGCTGATCTTGATGAGGAGGATAGGGAATCATGGCCAACACCGAGTTGATCGCGCTTGAGCGCGACGAACGCATTTCTGCGGCAGCCAGGCGGTTGTCGATGTCACGCCGGGAGTTTCTGCAATTCTGCGCCGCCCTGTCGGCGACCTTGGGCCTGCCGCAAGGCGCTGATGCCGCCGTCGCCGAAGCGGTGGCGGTCAAAAAGCGACCAAGCGTGATCTGGCTGCATTTCCAGGATTGCACCGGGTGCACCGAATCCATGTTGCGCGCCGAGCATCCGACGCTGGAAAAACTTATTCTCGACGTGATTTCGCTCGACTATCACGAGACTTTGTTCGCGGCTTCCGGCCATCAGGTCGAAGCGGCGCGCCTCAAGGCGATGGCGGAAAACAAGGGGCAGTACATTCTGGTCGTCGAAGGCTCGATTCCGACCCGCGACAACGGCATCTACTGCAAGGTCGGCGGCAAGACGGCGATGGAATTGACCAAGGAATGCGCGGCTGACGCGGCGGCGGTGATTGCCATCGGCTCCTGCGCCTCGTGGGGCGGTATGCCCTCGACCGACCCCAACCCGACCGAGGCCAAGGGCGTTGCCGCAGTGCTCGGCAAGCCGGTGGTGACCATTCCCGGCTGCCCGCCCAATCCTTACAACTTCCTGTCTACGGTGGTGCACTTTCTGACCTTTGGCAAATTGCCGGAAGTCGACTCGCTGGGCCGTCCGAAATTCGCCTATTCGCGCCTCATTCACGAAAACTGCGAGCGCCGCGCCCACTTCGACGCTGGCCGTTTCGCCATGCAGTTCGGCGATGCCGGTCACCGTCAGGGCTTTTGTCTGTACAAACTCGGCTGCAAAGGGCCGGAGACTTACGCCAATTGCTCGGTCATCATGTTTGGCGATGCTGGCGCGGGCACCTGGCCCGTCAGTTGCGGTCACCCGTGCATCGGCTGCACCGAACAGGGGGTTGGCTTCCAGAAACCGATTCATACGCTCGCCAAGTTGAAGAGCGTCGAGCCTTCGGCCTTTTTGCCGCGCATTGTCGAAGAAAAGGGGATCGGCGCCACGGTTGGCGCGGCGGCGCTGCTTGCGGCGGTGGCTGGCGCAGCCGCCGGGGCCGGGGCGATGACGGCGCGCAATCTCGGCCTGTCACATCAGGCCGAGGAGGCGGAACGGGCAAAGCAGAACAAGACCAGTTCTTCAGCGGAGGTCTGAAATGACCACGAGACGCGATTTTCTTCGCGGCTGCCTGGCTGGCGGCGCGGTAGCGGCAACCGCCGCGCCGCTCCCGGCCACCGCCCGCGAAACCCATCAACGGCCCCCCGAGGCGCTCGGGCTGCTCTATGACGGCACGTTGTGCATCGGTTGTCAGGCTTGTGTGGCCGCCTGCAAGCAGGCCAACGGCAATCCGCCGGAACTGAACGGCATCGACCCGTTGTGGGATGCGCCGGTCGATACGACGGGGCATACCTTCAACATCATCAAGATGTACCGGCACGGCACGATGGCGACCAAGAATGCCGAAGAAAACGGCTTCGCCTTCATGAAGACTTCGTGTATGCACTGCGCCGATCCTTCGTGCGTATCGGCCTGTCCGGTCTCGGCGATGACCAAGGACCCGGTCACCGGCGTCGTCGGCTACGACCCCGATGCCTGCATCGGCTGCCGTTATTGCGTTGCTGCCTGTCCGTTCGGCATTCCCAAATATCAGTACGATTCGCCGACCGGCAAGATTGGCAAATGCGAGTTGTGCCGCCATCGCCACGGCGAGGGCCATTATTCGGCCTGCGCCGAAGTCTGCCCGACCGGCGCCACGCTTTTTGGCCGCACCGCCGATCTGCTGGTCGAAGCCAAACGGCGGCTGGCCCTGAAGCCCGGCTCGTGGGCGACGATTCCGCGCGGGCGGCTACCTGCGCCCAACGAGACGCCGGAACAGGCGGCGCGCTGGAAAGGGCTGGTGAACCAGAATTACGAAGCCCAGATGGCCCAATACATCGACCATGTGTATGGCGACACCGAGTATGGCGGCACCCAGGTGCTCAAACTCTCGGCGGTGCCCTTCGTAAAAGTCGGGATGCCCGATTTGCCGCCGAGCGCCGCCGCCGCTACTTCGGAAACCATCCAGCGCACCTTGTACGGCGGCATGTTGATGCCGCTCGCCGTGCTTGCCGGGCTGACTTTCGTCGCCCGCCGCAATGTCGCGCCCGACGATGATGCGCCCGACGGTGATGCGCCAAAAGGAGGGCAGTGACATGAGCCAGCAACAACACGCCCGGCCAGCGCCAGTTGGCGGCAGTCTGTTCAATGCTGCGACCTTTGTCTGCGGCGTCCTCATTGCCGTCATGGTGGCGGTTCTGTTTACCCGCTTCCTGTTCGGCCTGGGAGCGGTCACTCATATCAACGACGGTTATCCGTGGGGCATCTGGGTGGTGGTCGATGTCATCATCGGCTCGGCCTTTGC
>JAITWU010000405.1 GCA_031285115.1 Azonexus sp.
GTTTTCTGGCGAGACGTTCGTGCAAGAGGCGCTCGACCTCGGTGTTGCGTTTTTCGTTGAGCAATACGACAACCAGGGCCTGACGCGCGGCATCGTGATTCGGGTCGATCCGCAGCGCCGTTTCGTAGCCAGCCGTTGCTTCGGCGATGTGTCCGGCGCGGATTTGCTCGTTGGCCCGGCGAAATTCGGCATCGGCCTGCTGTTGCGGGCTGATTTGCTTGAGGGGCGGGTCATTGGCCGGGGCGGGCGCGGGCGGGGCTGACGCCGCAACGGCTGCCGTCGGGGTTTGGGCTGTTGGGGTTGTCGAGACGTTGACGGTCGGCGCCGGTTTGGCCCGCGCGATGGGGGATGATTTCAATTCAGGCTCGATTTTGAGCTGTGGAGCGAGGTTGCCATCCGCTGCTTTTGCCGCTGCGGAGACCGCCGTTTCTTGTGCAACCGGCGGGGCAGGGGGCGGCGTTACGGCGATGGCGCTGCTTTCAGCCACGGGAGCCGGGCTGGCGACCGGATCTGCCGGGAGGAGGCTGGCGGCTTCGGCTGCGGGTGTGACGGCTGGCGTGATGGCAGTCGTGACGGTGACTTCAGCGGCTGGCGGCAGCGGCGCGGGCGTTGTTGCGTGCCGCTGCGTCCCCCACCACCAGCCTGCCGCCAGCGCCGCGCTGATGGCTAAAACGCCAAGCAGTATCGGCAGGCTGCGCCGTTCCGGGGGGCTGGCGACCGGATGCGCCAACGCTTGCCCTTCTGCCGCGCCGCGCTTTTCGAGATCGTGCAAAACCTGATTGATGATGCTCATTGGGCCATCATCCAGCCGATGCTGGCCCCCGCCAGCATCAATAAAGCCAGCAGGCCGCCGAGGAGTGAGGGCTGCCAGTCGCGCCGCGCTTCCGGCGTATCTTTGGCCGCCCAGCGCACATGGCGGGCCGTTACCTGGTGTTGTCCTTCGCCATAAGCGAGCAGCATCGCCTTGTTGGCGACGATATTGATGAGGCGCGGCGTACCGCCCGTGACCCGGCGCATGGCCCCGACGGCGGGGCGGGTAAAAATGTCCTGCGGCCCGGCGTAGCAGGCCACCGCCAGCCGGTGCCGCAGATAGCGGGCGACTTCCTCGCGCTTCAAACTTTTGAGCTGGTACTGAAATGTGATGCGCTGGCGCAGTTGGCGCACGGCGTTTTGCTTGAGGCGCTCGTCGAGTTCCGGCTGGCCGAACAGCACCACCTGCATCAATTTGCGTTTTTCCGTTTCGAGATTGGTCAATAGCCGCAGCACTTCCAGCGTTTCCAGCGGGATGGCCTGGGCCTCATCGAGGCAGACCAGAACCTGTTTGCCCTCGCGGGCAAAATTCAGGAGAGCTTTTGTCAGCCCCTTGAGAATCTCGTGCTGGTCGGCGTTTGGCGCCAGCGCCAGGCGAAAATCCTCAGCCAGCGCCAACAGGAGGCTGCGCGGTTCGAGGTAGGGATTGGGCAGATAGGCAAAGACAAAATTCATTTTGGGCGGCGTTTTCGCCGCATCTTCGCGCAGGGTGGCGAGAAACTTCCGGCAGAGCAGGGTTTTGCCGTTGCCAACCTCGCCGATGATCTTGATAAACCCCTCGCCATTTTGCGCGGCAATGAGGAGTGTATTCAACGCCTCCTGATAGTTCTCGCAGGCAAAGAAAAAACTGGTGTCCGGCGTCAGCCGGAAAGGCGGTTCGCGCAGGCCGAAGTGCGCCTTATACATCGCCGCCCCGCATTATTGGATCGCCGGTTGGATCAGCGTGTTGACCCGGTCGCGGGTGCGCGTGATGTCATCGGCCCAGGAGCGGCTCCCGCTATCGACCACCGTTGGTTTCAACAAAATGATGAGTTCGCGTTTTTCCGTGGCTTTCGAGACTTGGCCAAACACCGGCTTGGGCATACCGGGAAGACCGGAGCGATCATCCGTGGTCGCCTGTCGCATCAGGCCGCCAATGGCGACAATCTGCCCATTGCGGGCGCGGACGATGCTGTCGGTTTCAGAGACTGAACTCGAAGCGAGCGGCAGCGTCATCTGGCTGCTGCCGCCATCGAAGGCGCCGAGATCGACGACCAGATTTTTTGTCGTCACCTGGCTGACGGAGGGATGCACATGCAAAATCACATCGCCGTTTTCGTCGATGCTTGGCGTCACGTCCAGCGCGATGCCGGAGAAAAACGGCGATACCGTGACCGAGGGCGGGGTTCCGGCGTAATTGGCCGAGCCTTGCGTGCCGCTGGTGACCTGCGTGACATAAAAATCATCCGAGCCAACCTTGAGGACGGCCTTCTGGTTGTTGAGCGTGGCGATACGCGGGCTGGAAAGTACGTAGACATTGCCCTGGGATTCAAGAAAACTGATCAGGGCCGAAAAATTGCTCTTCTCGAAAGCGATGCCGAACAGGCTGCCGGCAATTGCCCCGCTGCCGGTGGTCGTAGCCGCTGCGCCAATCGTCGCGCCAGCGATTGCTGACAGCATATTGTTGCTCATCACGCTGGAAGTTGCCGGGTTCTCAAGGCTTGTGCCCGGCGCTAGCTGGCCGACCGACGCGCCGTTGCGCGTATCTTTGAAAGCCGCCCAATTGACGCCGGACTGGAAGCTGTCGTTCAACTGCACTTCGATGATTTTGGCTTCGAGCACGACCTGCCGCTCGATCGAAATCTGCGCCGCCCGCAGATAGGCTTCGACGCTATGAATCTCGCTCGGCATCCCGCGCACCACGATCATGCCGGAAATCGGGCTGACGATGACGCTGCGCTCCGGCCCGTGGCCGACAATGGTGTCGAGCGCCTTGGTCAGTTCATCCCAGAAATTGTTGTCGGAGGAGGTCATCACCCGGCTGCTGTTGGAGGTCGAGCCTCGGCCCGCGTTATTACCGGCCCCGGTATTCGTCGCGCCTGTCGTACCGCTGCCGCCGCTGGTGCTGCTGCCGACGGTATCGGCGACCGAGCCGGAAGTCACGCGCGTGGATGACTCGCCCTGACGGCGGCCAATCAGGTAATTGACCTGAAAAATGCGGGTTTGTATCGTCATCGGCTGCACGTAAATGCGCGCGCCGTCGACCCGGTAATCGTAGCCATACACCTCGCGGATCGCTTCGAGGGCGTCGAACACCGTCACATTCTTCAAATTGAGCGTCACCGCGCCATCGACCGAAGGCGGCACGACAATGCTGTAGCGCGTGCCGGAGACAATCGCTGCGAACACGTTGCCGACCGGCGTTCCGTTGACCGCCAGATCAAAACACGGTTCCGCTGGCATGGCCGTAACCTTGGGCATCTCGGCGATGATTGGCGGCAAGAGGGCGTTGTTGACCGCATCAGCCCTGGCCGAGGCAGCCGGTTTGGCGACCTGTTCGGCCAGCGCGTCTATTTCGCCCTGAATGGCGGTGGCCGTGGTGTTCCTGACGCTCGGCATGGTGCAGGCGGACAGCAGAGCCGCCGCCAGCGATAAAGAGAGGATTCGTTTCATCATTATTCTTCCCTACGTTTTGGGTTTGCCGGGTTTGATTTTTGTACTGCCTGGCCCTGTTTTTTTGGATTTTCCAGCACCCGCGCCGACGGCGCACAGTCGCGTTGGGTGATGCTCACGCCGGGGAACAAATCCACCGCCATCCAGCCCTTTTCATCCTGAAAAATCGCGCTG
>JAITWU010000407.1 GCA_031285115.1 Azonexus sp.
TTGTCGCCGTCGATCAGGCCGCGGGCGACCAGTTCGCCAAAAACAGCGAGTAGTTGTTCGGCGATGGAGGCTGGGTCTGGCAGGCCGGGCAGGAGCAGCGCGAAATCGGCGCCGTTCAGGCGGGCGGCGGCAGCGGTCGGGTGGCTGGCGGTTTGTTCGAGGAGGGCGGCGCCAAGACGGCGCAGTAATTCATCGGCCATTTCGCGGCCAAGGCGGCGGTTGATGCCAGCAAGATCGGCAACGCGCAGGAGCAGCAGGCTGCCGGTCGGTTGCGCGTCGTCATTGTTGAGCGCGGCATCGAGCTGGTTGAGGAAGAAGGCGCGGTTGGCGAGGCCGGTCAGCGCATCGAGCGTTGCCTCGCGGCGCAGGGTTTCGAGGCGCTCGGCTTCGCGCTCGAACATGACCTTGAGCCGGTCGACCATGGTGTTCATGGCGCTGACCACGCTTTTGAGTTCCGGTGGCCGTGGTTCGGCGATGCGGATGAAACGCTTTTCGCTGATGGCTTCGGCCTGGGCGACGACGGCGTCGAGTGGCCGCTTGATGTTTTTTTGCAGAAAGCGCGTTGCCAGCCAGCCAAGGATGAGGGCGGCAAAAACGAACAGCAGCAGCAGGTTGCGCGCGCCTTGCCACAGGGCGAGATAGGCGAAATGGCTGTGGCTGACGAGTTCAACTGTGCCGAACTGCTTCCAGCCGTCGGAGATTTGCGCCGCGCCCGGTTTGGAGTCGATGGGGAAGAGGCGCTCGAACCAGTCGGGCACTTCACCGGCTGGCGGCGGGCTGGTTTTTTCGATCATCACCTGACCATCCGGGTCGATGACCCGCACCAGCCGGTACTGGCCGCTGTCGAACAGCGCCGCCGCCTGGAGTTCGATGGTCACGGAGTCTTTGTCGAGTTGCGACATGGAGAGGGCCAGCGAGGTGGCGTTATCACTGTTTTTGATGGCCAGTTGCTCGGTCAGGTAGAGACGCCCAGCCAGCATACTGGCGGCGAAACTGCCGACAAAGGCGACAAGGGCGCTGACAATGACAGAGAGCCAGATCTGACGAAACAGAGACATGATGTTTACCTCATTGGAAGCCTTCGGCGCGGGCACGAATCAGCAAATCCTGCCAGCGCGACAGATTGCTCTTGCTGGACTGGTTGCCGGTGCCCTGCCAGAGGCCCGCACTGTTGAAACTGAAAATGGGAGAGAGATCGGCCCGCGACGAAGCCGGGAGGATTTCCGGCTTGAGATTGTCGAGCACCAAGGGTTCGGCGGTCGGCGCAGCGTAATAGGCGAGCACCATGTGCGCCTGCAACACCGCGCCGCCCGGCCCGTTCAGGCGGGCGCGGACATAGACCAGGCGCAACTTGTTGACCGGCACGCCAAGGGAGAGCAGTGAATAATATTTGGCGATGGAGAAATCTTCGCAGTCACCGCGGCTATTGCCGATTGTTTCCAGCGGCGTGGCCCAGTAATCGGATTGCCCCCAGATACTGATGTCATCATCAAAAGCAATATGCTGATTGAAAAAATTGTTAACTTCGCGCAGCTTTTCTTTTTCGCTCAATGACTGTTTGCTTGTCAGCATCGCTTGCCAGTCGTTGAACAAAATCAACGGTTTTTCCCCGAAACGGCTGATCAGTGACTGCCGCAGATGGCTGAAATCGAGATCGGAAGCCGCCGCCAGCGCCAATAGCAAACAGAGCGCGAACGTGCCGAACAGGCTCAGGCGAAGCAGGGCAAGGTGTCTCGGCAAGGCGGAAAAATCAAAAAATGCCAAAAGAATGGCGGTGAATGGGAAATATTGCACAGATAGAGTGACTGGGCGTGTTTACAATGAGAAAATAAAAAAATATTCAAAAAATTTTAATCTTCAACTAATCTTCAACATCGGTTCAGAAGGGGTCGCAATGAAACAAATCAAACTACTCATGCTGCCAGCCTTGTTGGCAATCACTGTATCCGGATATGCCGCAGACAGTCAGTTTACTCTCAAGGAGGCCGTTCAGCGCGCGGTTCTTCAGAGTCCTGAAGTCACCAACCGCTGGCATGTCTACAAGGCGGCCAATGAGGAAATCGGCGTTGCCCGCGGCGGTTACTTCCCGAGCCTCGACCTGTCGGCGGGCGTTGGCCGCGAGCATCTCAAGGTTAATCCGACTCCGGCTCAGGATTACACCCGCAGCGGCGCCCGGCTGACACTGACGCAGATGTTGTTCGACGGTCTGGCGACGCCCAATGAAGTGAGCCGTCTCAACAAGGCCCTTCTGGTTCGCTACTACGAATTGCTCGACGCCTCCGAAAACACCGCCCTCGCCGCCGCGCAAGCCTATCTCGATGTGCTGCGTTATCGCGAACTGGTGCGTCTGGCTGAAGAAAACTATGTCCAGCACAAGACCACCCACGATCAGGTTCAGCAACGGGTGCAGTCCGGCGTCGGTCGCCGCGTCGACGTCGAACAGGCTGGCAGCCGTCTGGCGCTGGCCGAAATCAACCTGACCACCGAAGTCGCCAACCTGCACGACGTTTCGGCCCGCTATCAGCGTTTGATCGGCGCTCTGCCGCCCGCCGCCGTCGTTGTCCCGGACGATCTTTCCAGTCTGCTGCCAGCCAGCTCCAATGCCGCGTTGAGCGGTTTTTACCGCAGCAACCCGACGCTTCTGGCGGCGGTTGAAAATGTCGAGGCGGCCCAGTATGACATCAGCGTCCGCCGCGCCGCCTATATGCCGCGCGTCGATCTGCGCGCCTGGACTGACAACAGCCAGCACTACATGGGCGATCCGGGTTACCGTGGCTACAACGGCGCCGAAATCGTGCTCAACTGGAACCTCTTCCGTGGCGGTTCCGACCGCGCCCGCGAACGGCAGTACATGGAGAACCGCAACACCGCCCTCGATCTGCGCGAGAAAGCCTGTCGCGATTCCCGCCAGACGCTGCTGATTGCCTACAACGACGTCTCCAACCTGCGCCAGCGGAAAGCCCAACTGGATATTCAGGTGCCGCTTCTTGAGCGCACCCTGGTTGCCTACCGCGATCAGTTCAATATCGGTCAGCGCAGCTTGCTCGACTTGCTCGATACCGTGAACGAATTGCTCAGCGCCCGCCGCAATGCGGTCAATAACAATGCCGACCTGTCGCTCGCCTATCTGCGCACCTACGCCGGTATGGGCACCCTGCTGCAAGCCCTTGGCCTGCAACGGCTTGATACCGAAGAGCCGGAATCCGGCGATCTGGCGACCGTCAATGCCAGCGACCTGTGCCCGGCTGAAGCCG
>JAITWU010000058.1 GCA_031285115.1 Azonexus sp.
CCGGCCAAAACCAACCCCAACGGCGGCGCCATTGCCCTCGGCCACCCGGTCGGCTGCTCCGGCGCTTTCATCGCCACCAAGGCGCTCTATGAACTGGAGCGCATCGGCGGCAAATACGCGCTGGTGACGATGTGCATCGGCGGCGGCCAGGGCATCGCGGTGGTGCTTGAGCGGGCTTGATGATGCGGTAGGTATTCACTCTGCAAAAAAACGCCGGAACAATCCGGCGTTTTTTTTGTGCGCCAGCGGCTGATGTCAGTCGGCGTAACTTTCAGCGATGCGCACGAAGGCGGGGAAGTGTTCGACGAAGGCGGTGACCAGGTCGGGGTCGAAGTGTTTGCCGCTGCCTTCGACAATGATTTCAAGGGCGTTGGCCGGGGTGAAGGCGGGTTTGTAGCAGCGTTTGGAAATGAGGGCGTCAAAGACGTCAGCGAGCGCCATGAGGCGGGCGGAGATGGGGATTTCGTTGCCAGCCAGCCGCTCGGGGTAGCCGCTGCCGTCCCATTTTTCATGGTGGTAAAGGGCGATTTCCTTGGCGATGTCGAGGAAATCGACCTTGCGCTCGGCGTCGGCTTCGGCCTCGGCGATGGCGCGGCTGCCGAGTTCGGTGTGGGTTTTCATGATCGTCCACTCGTCGGGCGTCAGGGGGCCGGGCTTTAAGAGAATGTGGTCGGGAATGCCGACTTTGCCGATGTCGTGCAGCGGCGCTGATTGGGCCAGGGCGTCGATGGTGCGTTCGTCGAGGTAGTGGGCGAAGCGCGGGTGATCGCGCAGCGTCGTGGCGAGGACGCGGACGTATTCCTGGGTGCGGCGGATGTGGTTGCCGGTTTCCGGGTCGCGCGTTTCGGCGAGCCGCGCCAGCGCCCGGATGCTGATCTGCTGGATCAACTGGTTTTCTTCCATGCGGCGGGCGACTTCGGCTTCGAGGTAGCTGTTCTGGTTGCTCAGGATGTCGCGCGCCCGCTTCAGTTCGAGCTGCGCCTTGATGCGGGCAAGCACGATGACCGGACGGATCGGCTTGGTGATGTAGTCGACGGCGCCGCAGGTCAGCCCTTGTTCTTCGTCGCGGGTGTCGTCCATGGCGGTGACGAAAATGACCGGGATGTCCCGTGTCGCCGCTTCGTTGCGCAATTTTTCGAGAACGGCGAAGCCATCCATTTCCGGCATCATCACGTCGAGCAAAATGAGATCCGGCGTCGGCTGGCTGTTGGCGATCTGCAGGGCGCGCCGCCCGGAGTTGGCGGCGCGGACGCGGTAGTCGCGTTGCAGCAGTTCGCCGAGAACGCTCAGGTTTTCCGGCGTGTCATCGACAATGAGGATGGTGGGTTTCGACTCCGACATGCGTTTTCTCCCTTTGCCGCCCGCTGGCGGCAAAGGCTGGATTATGGCCGGGCGGCGGGATTATTGCTACTGGCGGTAGGGCCGAATTCAGCGGCCAACGATCCGCCCGTAAGCGGCAAAGCGGCGCGGGTCGATGCGCCCGGCTTTGAGCGCGGCGGTGAGCGCGCAATCCGGCTCGCGGTCGTGGCGGCAGTCGCGGAAGCGGCACTGGCCGAGAAAGGGGCGAAATTCCGGGAAGGCCGCTTCGATCTCATCGCGCGCCAAATGGCTCAAACCAAATTCCTGCAAGCCGGGCGAATCAATGAGGGCGCTCTCGGCGTCGAGCCGGTAGAGGCTGGCGTGGGTCGTGGTGTGTTTGCCGGAATCGAGCGCCAGCGAAATTTCGCGGGTGGCGGCGCGGGCTTCGGGGACGAGGGCATTGATCAGGGTCGATTTGCCCATGCCCGACTGGCCGACGAGGACGCTGGTTTTGCCTTGCAGGGCCGGGCGCAGGGCTTCGGCTCCTTGTGCTCGCCCCTCTCCCCTGGAGGGAGAGGGGTTGGGGAGAGGGGGGAGGGCGGAGAGTTCAAGAAGGCGGTAGCCAAGTTGGGCAAAAACCGCCAGCCGCTCGCGGGCGGCGGCGAGTCGCTCGCTCAGGTCGGATTTGTTGAGGATGATGAGGGTTTCAATCCCGGCGCTTTCCGCCGCCACCAGCGCGCGGGTGACCAGTTCGTCGGAAAACGCGGGTTCGGTGGCGACGACGACGATCAGGAGATCGACATTGGCGGCAATCAGCTTCTGGCGGATGGCGTTGGAGCGGTAGAGGAGGCTGCGGCGCGGGGCGATGGCTTCAATGACGCCCTGATCGGCGGCGGTTGGTTGAATCTCGACCGTATCGCCGCAAGCCACCTCGCTTTTTTTGCCACGGGGAAAACAGGGCAAACGGCTGCCGTCGGCCAGTTCAACCAGATACTGACGGCCATGCGCGGCAATGATGCGACCTTGCATCAAGCCAGCGCCTGCAAATGGGCGATGCGTTCGGCGGCGGGCGGGTGCGAAGCGTAAAAGGCCGAATAGAGCGGGTCCGGCGTCAGCGTCGCGGCGTTGTCCTCATAGAGCTTGACCAGCGCATGGATGAGATCGTCGGCGGCGGCATGTTCGGCGGCGTAAGCGTCGGCCTCGAACTCGTGGCGGCGTGACAGTTGGCTGAACAAGGGAGAGAAGGGAAAGCTGAA
>JAITWU010000093.1 GCA_031285115.1 Azonexus sp.
CGCTCAACACGATGGAGTTCGAGGTGGTTGGCGTCTTTCAGAGTTTTTCCAGGGATTTCGACGCGCGGGCGGTGCGTATTCCCATCGCCGCCGCTCAGGAATTGCTCGGCGGCAACGGCATCAATGCGCTGGTCGTTTCTTTGCGGCAAACGGCGGATACCGAGCGGGTGGCCGCTGCTTTGCGACCACAACTGGCGGCGACAGGGTTTGAGCTGCGCACCTGGGTGCAGTTGAACGATTTTTACGAGAAAACGATTGATCTTTACAAGCAGCAGTTCGGCTTTTTGCAGTTGATCATTCTCATCATGGTTCTTCTGAGCGTCGCTAACAGCGTCAATATGAGCATTTTCGAGCGGGTTGGCGAATTCGGCACGATGATGGCGGTGGGCGACAAAAGGCGGGATGTCTTTCGCCTGATCGTCACCGAGAGCGCCGTCATCGGCGTGGCTGGCAGCATCCTCGGCGCGGTTTTGGGCGTGGCGCTGGCGGCGATGATTTCCAAAATCGGCATCCCGATGCCGCCGCCGCCCAGTTCCAATATCGGTTATCTGGCGGCGATCCGGATTTTGCCGCTCGAAGTGTTGAGCGCCATGCTGATCGGGACGGCCGCCACCACCTGCGCGGCGATTCTGCCTGCCGCTCGCGTCGTCAAAATTCCCGTGGTCGATGCGCTGCGGCAGTGGGTGTGATTCCGCTAAATCAGAAGCTGTAGCGGATTTCCGAATACACGCGATCCTGGCTGTCGTAGCGGCCAAACATGCCGAGCGGTGGTCCGTGGAAGATGTCAGCGCCGATGATCCAGCGCCAGTTGCGCTCGAAACTCCAGGTCAACCGCGGGCGAAACAGCCAGTCGGTGCGGTTGATGCTCGATATGAACAGAGCCTGAGCTTCCCAATTGCTAAACAGTTTGCTGTTGAAGAGGAGGCTGAAACCGTTTTCGTCCCGGTCGAACATCAGGTCAGCCGGGTGATCGAAGAAATGGCGCTGGAAGAATTGCAGATTGAGGCGGGTCTCGGCGGTCGGCGTGAAATCGAGGCCGAGCGCCCAGTCCACGGTGTTCTGGCGGGCGACGCCGTTCATGTCAAACGGGTCGAGCAGCGTGAAGCTGCGGCCACGGGTGTAGACCGCTTCGGCTTTGAGGACGACATCGCCGAAATCCTTGGTTAGCGCCCCGCCGAACTGGTGGATGCGGTCATGGCGGGCCTGATAGGTGATGAGCAGCGGGTCGGTGATTGGAGCGCGGTAGAAAGTGGCGTTGATGTCGCTGCTGCGGTAGTAAAAACCGGAGATGTCCCAGCCGTTTTTGAGGGTTGAGAGGCGCAGGCCGTAATTCATATTGTCGAGATTGCGGCTCGGGCGATCTTCGCCGAGATAGCGGGCGCTGGCGCCGGGTGGAAGCGGCTGGTAGGGATAAAAATCGCTCCCCGGCTTGCCGATGTTGTCGTAGGTGGCGACCGGAATCCACAACAGTTCGCCGTGAAAATCGTCGGCGAAATATTCGGCGCGGGCGGCCCATTGCGGGGTGCGCATCTGGTCGAAATCGGGCAGGATGAATTCGCGCAGATCGCGCGCCGAAACAACGTCGGCGAAAAAGAGGCCGACCATTTCGCCCCACACCACATGCTGGCGGCCAAGGCGGAAATCCCAGCCGCCAGCGCTGAAGTCGAGATAATTTTCGCGCAGGTCGAAGGCCGAACGCTGGTTGTGATCGACCGCCTGCGGGTAGAAGTCGTTGAGGTCATAAACCGCGTCGTAATCGAGGCGGACGCCGAGCTTCCATTTGACATTGTCATTGAGACGCCCTTGGCTGTTGAGGTCGGCGCGGGCGCGCATTTTTGACCAGTGGTCGGGGCTGCTGACGGTGCGCGCCAGCTCGAACTGGACGAAGCCCTTGACGCCCGGCCCGGAGTCGGCGCTGTCCTTGGCCGGTTGGCCCGCGACGGGCGGCAGATCGTCGCCGAACAGGGATTCGCGGTCGTCGGCGGCGTAGGCGGCGAGGCTGAGGCAGGCCGAGGCAATGAGGGGCAGGCGAACGAGTGCGGCGCGGGCGGACGACATGATGGACTCCCTCTGTGAGTTATCAGGAATGGTGGGCGGCAGGCCGGGCCGCCGGGCTGGGGGCGCGCACCATCTGCCAGTTGCTTTTCGGGCGGCGGATGCCGAAAGCCTTGATGGCGCCATCTTCAATTTTGATCAGGCGGTTGGCGTGGTCGATGACCTTCTGGTCGTGGGTCGAAAAAATGAAGGTGGTGCCGAGATGCTCGTTGATTTTTTTCATCAATCTGAGAATGTCGATGCCGGTGGCCTTGTCGAGATTGGCGGTTGGCTCGTCGGCCAGGACGATGGCCGGTTTGACGGCCAGGGCGCGGGCGATGGCGACGCGCTGGCGCTGGCCGCCGCTCAACTGGTTGGGCCGGTTGTTGGCGTAACTGCTGAGGCCGACGATGTTGAGAAAATAATCGACGCGCCGCTGGCGGTCGGCTGCCGTCAAATCCTTGCGCCGGAGCAGCGGGTATTCGACATTTTCCGCCGCCGACAGCACCGGCAGCAGATTGAAGGTCTGAAAGATGAAGCCGATCGAGCGGGCGCGCAGGTCGGCGAGTTCGTTGGCCGATTTGTGCGAGACATTGTCTTCGTTGATGTAAATGTCGCCGCTGCTGGGATGGTCGATGCAGCCGATCAGGTTGAGGAGCGTCGTCTTGCCGCTGCCCGATGGTCCGGAAATGGCGAGGAAGACGCCGGGTTCAATGGCCAGTGTAATATCATTGAGCGCCCGGACGGTTTGGTCGCCAAGCTGGTATTCCCTGGAAACACGCTCGATGCGGACGACGCTGCTCATGGCTGGCAAAAAGCGGAGTAAATGACAATGAACATGTGCGAGGAGATATGCCTATGTTGCGTAATCGTATAAAGCTGCTGAAAAACTGGCCCTGCCTGCTGGGGATGTGCTGCTTCGTGGCTTTGGCCGCGAACGGCGCGGCGGCTCAGGAAACCGCAGCCGATCCGGCTGATGATGCTTATGCCCGCAGTATAGTGGAAAAGGCCGATCAGGTTCGTTTTCCGGCGGAAGGTTTTCAGGTCGATGTCAGCATCATCACCAGCAAGGCCGATGCAGAAACGGAATCGCGCAAATTCCGCGTTCTCTCCAAAGGCAACGAAAATACCGTTGTCATGGTCACCGAGCCAGCTTCCGAGCGCGGTCAGATCATCTTGATGAAAGGTCGCGACCTGTGGGTGTTTTTGCCCGAAGTCTCGCAGCCGGTGCGGATTTCGCTGTCGCAGCGCCTGACCGGGCAGGTGGCCAACGGCGATCTGGCGCGGGCCAATTTTGCCGGTGACTACAATCCCAAAGTGCTGCGCCACGAAACCATCAATGGCGAAACCTATGCCGTACTCGAACTGACGGCGGTCGATCGTTCGGTGACTTATCAAAAAGTCATGTACTGGGTGAACCAGAAAAATTTCTGGCCCTTCAAGGCCGAGTTTTATTCGCTGTCCAATCGCCTGCTGAAAAAAGCCGCTTACGAAGATTTCAAAACGCTGGCCGGACGGCTGCGCCCGACCCGCATGGTGATGGAAGATGCGCTGCGCGGCGGCGAAAAATCGGTGCTCGAATATGGCGAAATGAAATTGCGCGATTTGCCCGACCGTGTTTTCACCAAGGAATATCTGAAAAAGCTCTAAAAAACATGAACAAGATTCTCCCGGTTGTCCTCTCCGGCGGTTCCGGCTCGCGCTTGTGGCCGCTGTCGCGTGAAAAATATCCCAAGCAGTTGCTGCCGCTGGTTGGCGAACAGTCGATGCTGCAAGCCACCATCGCCCGTCTTGACGGCCTGGGCGAATTGGCCGAGCCGCTTCTCGTGTGCAATGAGGAGCATCGTTTCATCGTCGCCGAGCAAATGCGCCTCCTCGGCAAGCGGGGGCGGGCGCTGCTTGAGCCGGTCGGGCGCAATACGGCCCCGGCGCTGACGCTGGCCGCCCTGTGGGCGCGGCAGCAGGGCGGCGATCCGGTGCTGGTGGTGATGCCCGCCGACCATGTGATTGCTGATGAACCGCTGTTCCGCGCCGCCGTGGCGCACGCCGCGGCGCTGGCTGAGGCGGGCATGGCGGTAACTTTCGGCATCACGCCGGACTGCCCCGAAACGGGCTACGGCTACATCCAGCAAGGTGCGGCGCTGGCGGGCGATGGCGCGGCTTTTCAACTGGCGCGTTTTGTCGAAAAGCCGGATCGCCCGACCGCCGAGGCTTATCTCGATGCGGGTAGTTTTCTCTGGAACAGCGGCATTTTCGTGCTCCGCGCGTCGGTCTGGCTGGCGGCGCTCGAACAATGCCGTCCGGATATTCTCGCCGCCTGCCGGGCGGCGCTCGCAGGCGGTAACGAGGATGGCGATTTCATTCGCGTCGATGCGGCGGCTTTTGCCCGCTGCCCGGCGGATTCGATTGATTACGCAGTGATGGAGCGGCTCACCGGCGGCGCTGCTGGTTTGCCGCCGGGCGTGGTGATTCCGCTGGCGGCGGGCTGGTCGGATGTCGGCGCCTGGGATGCCTTGTGGAAAGTCCTGCCCAAGGGCGAAAACGGCAATGCCACACGCGGCGACGTGCTGCTCGAAAATTGCCGCAACACCCTGGCCGTTTCCGAAAAACGCCTGGTTGCCTGCGTCGGCCTCAACAACATCGTGGTGGTCGAAACCGACGACGCCGTGCTGGTGGCGCATCACGACGCGACCCAGGATGTGAAGAAAATCGTCGACCGC
>JAITWU010000105.1 GCA_031285115.1 Azonexus sp.
GACACAGTAAGATTAAGAACTTGTCCGTAAATTGGTTATCTGCACCCCATTAACCCCTCCACCACGCTGCGCGTGGTCCCCCTCCCCATTGGCTGCGCCAATAGGGAGGATCGAAAACCGCGGTGGCTCCAAGTTCCTCCCCGTTGCGAAGCAATGGGGAGGGGGACCATGCGCAGCATGGTGGAGGGGTAGGCGAACGCGAAGTAATGCTTGGCTTATTTACGGGCAAGTTCTCAGAACTGCGTTGAAATGACAGGGAATTTGATGCTCTGGCCCTGTGGTCGTGTACCGCACAAACGTTTCCTGCCCCCTCACCGTGAGCACGAACCGATCATCCCTCTCCCGCAAGCGGGAGAGGAGAAAAACCTAAACCGGCAGACCGTTGATGTGCAGGCTGAGTTGCAGACGGTCGCGCAGTTTGAGTTTTTCAAAAATCGAGGTCAGGTGGGCTTTGACCGTGCGTTCGGAGATGTTGAGCCGACCGGCGATTTCTTTGTTGCTGGCAGCGTTGGCGACGAGCCGGGCGACTTCGGTTTCGCGCTCGCTGAGGGATGTCGACCAGTCGCCCGCCGGGGCAGCCGGGCGTTGCTGGAGAATGCGGGCGCTGCCGCCGATTACCCGTTGCAGCAGATTTTGGCCGACCCACAGGCCGCCATTGCCGACGACCAGGGCGACTTGTTGCAGCACTTCGGGCGCGGCGTGGCTGTTGCAGCAACCGGCAGCGCCAGCGGCGAAGGCGGCGAGGATGGCGGCGTCATCCGGCTCGTCGCTGAGGATGACCCAGCGCTGACCGGGGGCTGGCCCGCCAGCGGGGAGGATTTGAGCGAGGTTTTCGCCAGCCCGCAGGCGGAACCACAAGATGCCTTCGCCAATGGCCGCCGCTACCTGGGCGCGGGCGAGGCAGCGGGCTGCCGGTTGGGCTTCGCGCCAGTTGGGCAGGGCGGTGGGGTGACGATCAATGAACCAGTGTTTTTCCATTATCGCTCCGATAGGGCTACGCTTTTGGCCCGCAAGACCGGTTTGAGGAGGTAGGTGAGAACGCTCTTTTTGCCAGTGAGAATATCGACTTCGGCAACCATGCCGGGGATGATCGGCAGGTTGGCGATGCCGAATCCGGGTTTGCTGGTGCGCACGCGGACGATGTAGAAGGCGTTGCCTTTTTCGTCCGTCACCGTGTCGGCGCCGATGTGTTCGAGGGTGCCGTCGAGGCCGCCGTACACGGCAAAGTCGTAGGCGGTGAATTTGACCATGGCCGGTTGGCCGGGCCGCAGAAAGGCGATGTCGCGCGGCTGGACGCGGGCTTCGAGGAGCAGGGTGTCTTCGAGCGGAACGATTTCGATCATATCCTTGCCCGGCTGGATGACGCCGCCGACGGTATTGACGAGGAGCCGTTTGACCGTGCCTTTGACGGGCGAGCGGATGGACGATTGTTTGACGCGGTCGGAGAGGGCGACGCTGCCTTCGGTGAGGCTGTTGAGTTTGCCGACGGCTTCGGAGAGTTCGCGGCCCGCGTCATTGCGGAAGTTGAGTTCGACTTCTTCGATTTTGCGCTGGGCTTCGCCAATCGCCGCCTGACTGCGGACGATCTGGGCCGAGGCCATGTCACGTTCGCCGCGATAGCGGGCAACGTCGCGTTCGAGCCGCAGCAGTTCGACTTCGGAAACGGCGCCGGAGTCAATCAAGGGCCGCGTCATGGTCAGTTCGCGCGAGGTGAGTTCAAAGCCTTGCGCCGCCTGCGCCCGCTTGGCCTGGGCTTCGTTGAGTTCCTGATGGCGCTGGGCGAGTTGTTGGCGGGCAACGGAGACGGCGGCATTCATTTCGTCGCGCTTGGCGGCGTATAGCTGGCGTTCCTGTTCGACGATGGCCGGGGCTTCCTGGACGGCTTCGGGCGGCGGTTCAAACTCGCTACCGTCGGACAAGGCCCGCAGACGCGCTACCCGCGCCTGCAAAGCCAGGGCCTGCGACTGGTTTTCTTTGACTGAGGAGACAAAGCGCGTCTCGTCGATTTTGATGAGCAACTGCTCGGGCTGCACAACGTCGCCTTCGTGCACCAGTATTTCGGAGACCAGTCCGCCGTCGATGCTTTGCAAAACCTGCAACTGGCGCGAGGGGATGACTTTGCCTTCGCCACGGGTGACTTCGTCAAGCTGGGCAAAAGCGGCCCAAAGGATGAAGATGACGACGACGAGAACGATCAGCCGCAGCAGCATCCGCGCCCGCAGCGGCTCCTGGCGGAAGATGGCGAGGTCGGCGTCGGTGGCGAAATCGACGGCTTCGATTTCTTCGCGGCTGGGCAGGCGGCCAAGCACTTTCTCGACCAGCGGCGTGAGCGGTCGGGCGATTTTTTCGAGCAAGCGGTGGATGAAGCCGAGCATGACGCGCAGAAATTTCATGACGCCCTCCCGATGCGACCGCTTTGCAGCGCCTGAATGACCTGATCACGCGGGCCGTCGGCGACGATGCGGCCATCGTCGATGACCATGACGCGGGTGGCGAGATCGAGGAGGCTGTTGCGGTGGGTAACGATGATGACAGTTTTTTGCGCCGCCAGTTTTTGCAGACGCTCCTTGAATTGCTGTTCGCTGGAGTAGTCCATCGCGCTGGTCGGCTCGTCGAGCAGCAGGATCGGCGGGTCGAGCAGCAGCGCCCGGGCAATGGCAATGCCCTGACGCTGGCCGCCGGAGACGGAATCGCCGCGCTCGCCAATGACCATGTCGAAGCCGTTTGGATGACGGTTGACGAAATCGGCCAGCCCCGCCGCTTCGGCGGCCGCGACGATGCTGGCGTCGTCAGCGTAAGGCGCGCCGATGGCGATGTTTTCGCGCAGGGTGCCGTAGAACAGGGTGACATCCTGGGCGACGTAGCCGATATTGCGGCGCAGATCGGCCGGATCGAGCTGGCGCAGATCGACGCCATCGACCAGCACCGCCCCGCCGCTCGGCTGATAGAGGCCGAGGAGGAGTTTTTGCAATGTCGTCTTGCCGGAGCCGACGCGACCGATGACGACGACTTTTTCGCCCTGGGCAATGCGGCAACTGAGGCTCTTCAAGGCCGCCACCGGACTCTCGGGGTAGCTGAAATCGACATTGCGGAATTCGATGTCGCCGCGCAGATTGGGCCGATGAACGAAAGCCGCGTCGCCCTCGCGCTCGATCGGCTTGGTCATGATGCCTTCGAGCGAGGTCAGCGCCACCTTGGCGTTATGGAACTGCATCAAAAGACCAACCATCTGGCCGAGCGGCGCGACCGCCCGCGAGGACAGCATGGTGCAGGCGATCAGCCCGCCCATGCTGAGTTTGCCGTCGCCAATCAGGTACACGCCGCCAATGACGACGACGATATTGACCAGTTGCTGGATTTCCATCGCGCCATTGGTCGCCGCCGCCGAGAGAAAACGCATCTGGTTGCTGACGCGCGAGGTGAAAGCGACCGATTTTTCCCACTTTGACTGCATGACGCTTTCGGCCCCCTGGGTCTTGATCGTTTCCAGCGCCGTCAGGCTTTCGATCAGCGTCGCATTGCGCAGGGCGCTGGCGCGGTAGGTGGTTTCCGACAAGGCGTGCATCTTGTGCTGCAAAACGTAGGCGTAGATGACGACCAGGACAATGGCGGCGAGCACCGGAATAATCAGCGGCCAGGCGATGAGGCCGATGACCAGCACAAAAAGGAAGGCGAACGGCAGGTCGATCAGGGCCGTCACCGAAGCCGAAGTGATGAAATCGCGCACCGTCTCAAAGGAGCGCAGATTGGCCGAAAAAGCCCCGACCGCCTGCGGCCGCGATTCGAGCCGGACGCCAAGGACACGCGCCATGATGCTGGCCGACAACTGCATGTCGATGCGGCTGCTGGCAAGGTCGATGAAATAACTGCGCAACAGGCGCAGCGTGAGATCCATGCCGATCACCAGCAGGACGCCCAAGGCCAGCACCCACAGGGTTTCAAAAGCCCGGTTGGGCACCACCCGGTCATAGACGTTCATCGTAAACAGCGGCATGGCAAGCGCCATGACGTTGACCAGCAGGGCCGCGCCGAGCACATCGCGATAAACCGGCAACTGTCCGGCCAGGGCGCTCCAGAACCAGTGCCGCAGCTTGACCTGGGTGACTTCCGGCGTGCGCTGGTCAAAGCGGAAATGTGGCCGGGCAAAAATGGCGATGCCGATGTAACGGGCGAGCAGTTCGGCGCGCCCCATCTGCACCGATCCCTGCCCGGTTTCGGGGAACAGCAGGCGGGCGCTTTCGCCGCTTTCATCCCAGCCGAGCAGGACGCAAGCCTTGTCGCCAGCGAGCAGCAGGATGACCGGCAGCAATTCAGCGTCAATGGATTCGAGCGGCCGCCGCACCACTTTGGCGGCCAACCCGGCCCGGTTGGCGGCGCGGGCAAAGAGGGATGGCGTCAGCACGCCTTTTTCCAGCGGCAAACCGGCAACCAGCGCCGCCCGCGTGCTGGGTCGGCCCTGAATGCGCGTCAGTTCAACCAGGCAGTCAAGAAGCGGATCGAAATGGATCTCGTCTTCCCGCAAATCTGAAACGCTAATGTCAGACGAACTGCTCATGTTTTTCCATGTCCCAGCTTGATTATCGTTATTCTAAAACACCCGCTGGCGGCATAGAACACGAAATAACTCACACACACAAAAATGGCATAAAAATAAAAAAGGCGGCACCAGCCGCCTTTTTTTGTGATACCAAACCGTTTACACAATCAACGGCACAATCAAAAGCGCCACCAGATTGATGATCTTGATCAGCGGATTGACCGCCGGACCCGCCGTATCCTTGTAGGGATCGCCAACGGTGTCGCCAGTGACGGCGGCTTTGTGCGCTTCCGAGCCTTTGCCGCCGAAATGGCCGTCTTCGATGTATTTCTTGGCGTTATCCCAGGCGCCGCCGCCGGTGGTCATCGAAATGGCGACGAACAGGCCGGTGACGATGGTGCCGACCAAAAGGCCGCCCAAAGCCTGCGGGCCGAGCAACAGGCCAACGACGATCGGCACGGCGACCGGCAGAATCGACGGGATCATCATTTCCTTGATCGCGGCGACGGTCAGCATGTCGACGGCGCGCGAGTAATCGGGCTTGGCCGTGCCTTCCATGATGCCGGTGATTTCCTTGAACTGGCGGCGCACTTCAACCACCACTGCGCCCGCCGAGCGGCCCACGGCTTCCATCGCCATAGCGCCAAAGAGGTAGGGAATGAGGCCGCCGATGAAGAGGCCGATGATGACCATGTGGTTGGAGAGGTCGAAAGTGATGCCCTTCATCCCGGCGGCTTCGAGGCCGTGCGTGTAGTCAGCAAACAGCACCAGCGCGGCAAGACCGGCGGAGCCGATGGCGTAACCCTTGGTCACGGCCTTGGTGGTGTTGCCGACGGCATCGAGCGGGTCGGTCACGTTGCGCACCTCGGCGGGCAGTTCCGACATTTCGGCGATGCCGCCAGCGTTGTCGGTGATCGGGCCGTAGGCATCCAGAGCGACGACGATACCGGCCATCGACAGCATCGAGGTGGCGGCAATGGCGAGGCCGTAGAGGCCGCCCAGGGTGTAGGCCGCCCAGATCGACAGGCAGATGGAAATCAGAGGCAGGGCGCAGGCTTTCATCGAAATGCCGATACCGGCAATGATGTTGGTCGCGTGCCCCGTCTGGCAGGCGGCGGCAACGTGCTTGACCGGCGCGTATTCGGTGCCGGTGTAATACTCGGTGATCCAGACCAGCGCGGCGGTGAGCGCCAGGCCAATGATCGAGCAGCCAAACATGGTGGCCGTGGTGATCTTGATGTCAGGATAACCCGCGCCGATCAACCAGGAGGTGACCGGGTAGTAAAGCGCCAGGGCCAGCACGCCAGCGACAATCAGGCCCTTGTACAAAGCGCCCATGATCTTGCCGCCATCGGAGGTCTTGACAAAATAGCAGCCGACGATGGAGGCGATGATCGACACCGCGCCAAGCGCCAGCGGGTAAAGAATCAGCGAGGAACCCTCTCCTGACAGCCCCTTCAAGGTCAGCGCGCCGAGCACCATGGTCGCCACGACGGTGACGACATAGGTCTCGAACAGGTCGGCCGCCATGCCAGCGCAGTCGCCGACGTTGTCGCCGACGTTGTCGGCAATCACCGCCGGGTTGCGCGGGTCGTCTTCGGGAATCCCGGCTTCGACCTTGCCAACGAGGTCAGCGCCAACGTCAGCGCCCTTGGTGAAAATGCCGCCGCCGAGACGGGCGAAGATGGAAATGAGCGAGGAGCCGAAGGCGAGGCCGATCAAAGCATGCAGCGCCTTGTCCTGCTCCATGCCCAAAGCGCCGAGCGCCGCATAGTAACCGGCAACGCCCAACAGGCCGAGGCCAACCACCAACATACCAGTGATCGCGCCGCCTTTGAAAGCCACATCGAGCGCCGGGGCGATGCCGCCGCGCGCCGCTTCCGCCGTGCGCACATTGGCGCGGACCGAAACGTTCATGCCGATAAAGCCCGCCGCGCCGGAAAGCACCGCGCCGATGACAAAACCGGCCGCCGTGTAGACGCCGAGAAAGACGGCGATGAGAACGGCGACGACCACGCCGACCATGGCGATGGTCTTGTACTGTCGACTCAGATAAGCCGCCGCGCCTTCCTGAATGGCTTTGGCAATTTCCTGCATACGCGCGTTGCCGGCTGGCAAGGCGAGAATCTGGCGGCTGGAAATCCAGCCGTAAAGAACGGCAATCACGGCGCAGCCAAGCGCCAACCACAATGCTTGAGACATCTGTCCCCCCTTAGTTAAAAAACAACTACACGACAAAAAGCGGCAATTTCTTCGCCACAGCAATATTTTTCAGACGCACGTAGTCCGGCAGGCCATTCCGGAACGGCGGCGGCTCTTCGCCCTCGATCAAGGGTTGCAGATAGGCCCGGCAGGCGGCGGTAATGTGAAAACCATCGGCGCTGATAAATTCCGGCGGCATTTTGCGTTCGACGTTGGCGACCTCAGCCAGCGGCGCTTCACCGATTTCCCAGCGGTAAGGCGCATCATTGAGACGACGGATGACCGGCATCACGGCGTTTTTGCCTTGCAGGGCGAAATGGACGGCGGCGACGCCCAGCCCGTAAGCCTGTTCGAGATCGGTACGTGAAGCGATGTGGCGGGCCGAGCGTTGCAGGTAATCGGCCAGCGCCCAGTGGTATTTGTGGCCGAGGCGATCCTTGACCAGTTGGGCGACGACCTGGCCGACGCCGCCCAGTTGGGCGTGGCCAAAGGCATCCTTGCTCGCCGATTCGGCAATCAGCTTGCCGCTGGCGTCCGACAAACCTTCGGAAACGGCGATGGTGCAATAGCCAT
>JAITWU010000138.1 GCA_031285115.1 Azonexus sp.
GGACAAGCTCTTTGATGTTTTCAATGAAGCCAAAATCGAGGCCATGAAACGGGATTGGAAGCAATTCTCGGAATTGCGGCGCTCGGTTCAGTTGCGCTACCAGGAAACGGTCGATATCAAGGAGTTCGAGCCGAAAATCCAGAAACTGTTGGATGACCATGTCGCGGCCATGCCGGCCGAAGTCATCATTGCACTGGTCAACATCAACGACCCCGATGCGCTGAAAGCGGTGGTCGAGGACACGGGTGTTTCCGAGGCATCGCGGGCGGATCGAATCGCCAGCGCGACACGGCGGACCATCACGGAAAAAATGGACGAGGACCCGAGCTTTTACCGGCGATTTTCGGAATTGCTGGAAGAGACGATCCGCGAGTACCGGGCCAGACGGATTTCCGAACAGGCTTATCTCAACCATGTCGTTGATCTGGCCAGCAAAATTGCTCGTAAAGAGCGGGGCCGTGATATTCCCGACGCGATCAAGGGCAATGACGACGGTCAGGCTTTCTTTGGATTGCTCGAAGGCGTGCTTGTCACAGCAGACGGCAAACCGATCGAAGCGCCAGCGGTAGCTGCCATCGCGCTCGCCATCATCGACATTGTCAAGAGCCATCACATCGTCGATGTCTGGTCGAACGACGTTGCTCAAAACAAGATGTGTAACGCCATCGATGACTATTTCTTCGATGTCCTGCGCGACAAGCGCGGCATTGAACTGCCAGTCAAGACCATGGATGAACTTGAACAAAAAATCATGAACCTTGCGCGGGCGCGTTTCCCAGGATGACAGCCGATCAGCACAGCATTCAATACGGCGAACACAGAATTGATTTTGTTGTTTTGCGGCGTGAACGCGCGACGCTTGAAATTTCTGTCGAGCCGAATGCCTCTGTCGTTGTAGCGGCTCCGCAAAAGGCTCCACTGGCTGCAATCGCGGAAAAAGTGCGCAAGCGCGCCGCGTGGATATTGCGTCAGCAGCGCTATTTCATTCAATTTTTACCGCGCACCCCGGTTCGCCAGTATGTCGCGGGAGAAACGCATCTTTATCTCGGTCGTCAGTACCGTCTGAAAGTAGTGCCCGACGCTCAAGAGAGGGTGAAGCTGCTGCGTGGATTCATTGTGGTGCAGACATCCCGGCCAGAGAGGCCGGATGTCACGCGCCGCCTGGTCGATGCCTGGTATCGGGAGCGAGCACACGAAAAATTCCGGGAGCGGTTGGAAATGAATTTGCAGCGCTTTCCGACGCCCGAAGATTTCCGCCCCAAAAACATGGTTGTTCGGCATCTGCGCCTGCGCTGGGCCTCAATGTCGCCGGCATCCCGGTTGCTTCTCAATCACCGGTTGATCGAAGCGCCTGTGGATGCGATCGACTACGTCATCACGCATGAACTCTGTCATGTCGCCGTGCCGCATCACGGACCCGAGTTTTTCGCGCTATTGGAACGCACCCTGCCTGATTGGCGGGAGCGTAAATATCGGCTTGAGCAAAAGATGGCATAGGCAGCCAAGTCCACCGAAAAAACACCCATCAGCGGTGAAATGCGGCTAGAGTCCACCCACTTCATTCGAGAGGAACCATCCATGACCCGTCATCTGTGCCCTGCCCGCCGCGCGATTGCGATCGGGTTGATCTCATTGACCTGTGCCGCCAGCCATGCCGTGTACGCACAGGTTCCGCCCGCCGTCAGCGCCGCCGTGGCCGACGCGAACCGCCCGCAGGCCGACAAGGACCGGGACGCTGGCCGCAAGCCCGCCGAGTCGGTGGCTTTCGCCGGCATCAAGCCGGGCGACAAGGTGGCTGATCTGCTGGCCGGTGGCGGCTACTTCACGCGCATCTTCAGCAAAGCCGTCGGCGATGGCGGCGTGGTCTATGCCACGGGATTTCCGCCGCGCCCGGGCATGACGGGCTCGTCGGCGCTTGAAACGCTGGCGGCGGAGCCGGCTTACAAAAACGTCAAGGTGATTCGAAGCGCGCCCGCCGAACTCCAGTTGCCCGAGCCGGTCGATGTGGCGTGGACCTCGCTCAATTACCACGACGTTCACAACGCCAACGGCCAGGATGCCTTCAACAAGGCGGTCTTGAACACGCTGAAGCCGGGCGGGACGTACATCGTCATCGACCACGCGGCGGCGCCGGGATCAGGGGCGAATGACTCGAAGACGCTGCACCGCATCGACGCCGAACTGGTCAAGAAAGAAATCGAGGCCGCCGGCTTCAAGTTTGTCGGCGAAGGCGATTTCCTGAAGAACCCGGGCGACCCGCACACCGCGAGTTCGAGCGACGCCGGCATCCGCGGACACACCGATCAGTTCGTCTTCAAGTTCGTCAAGCCCTGATCGGGCATGGGATCGGGCATGCGCCTGCTCTCGATCCCGGCCAAGCCCGGCGAGCGCCGCGCGCTGGGGTTCGCGTTCGGCTACTTTTTCTTCGTGCTGGCCTGTTATTACGTGCTGCGTCCGGTGCGCGACGAGATGGGGGTGCGCAGCGGCATCAGGAACCTGCCCTGGCTGTTCACCGCCACCTTCTTCGTCACGCTGGCGATCGCGCCCATCTTCGCGGCGGTGGTGGCGCGCTGGCAGCGCAAGACCTTCATCCCGATCGTCTACGGCTTCCTGATCCTCGACATCCTGGCTTTTTGGGCGCTGCTCACGCTCGACATCGCCGCCGCCGCGACGGCGATGGTGTTCTTCGTCTGGCTGTCGGTGTTCAACGTGTTCGCGGTCTCGGTGTTCTGGTCGTTCATGGCCGACGTGTTTTCGAGCGAGCAGGCCAAGCGGCTCTACCCGACCATCGCGGCGGGCGGCTCGCTCGGCGGCTTTGCCGGCTCGGCAACGGTGACGGGGCTGGCGCAGCTCATCGGGCCGGCGAACCTGCTGGCTGCCGCGGCGGCGCTGCTGGCGCTGGCGCTGGCCTGCGCGATGTCGCTCGAAAAGAGCGCCGCCGATGTCGAGACGCCCATGCACGCAGCTCAAGCAACGCGCGCAGCGCAGGATGAGCGGCGCCTCGGCGGCGGCTTTCTCGCGGGACTCACGCTGCTGGCGCGCTCGCCTTATCTGGCGGGC
>JAITWU010000178.1 GCA_031285115.1 Azonexus sp.
ACCGCCGAAGCCATCGCCGCCCGCCAACTCGAACTCGCCGGTTGGGTCGCCAACCAGATCGACCCGACGATGGCGCGTTTCGAGGCCAATCTGCAAACCCTGCGCGACCTGCTGCCCGCGCCGCTGCTCGGCGTCGTTCCTCATCTACCCGACAAAGACAGCCGTCAGGCCAGCGCGGCGCTGACGCAGCCCTCTTTATTCAATGCTCATAACAGGCGATGATGCGCCCTCCCCCACCCCCAAGGAAACCGCCATGAACAAACTGTACGAATCCTGCCGCCTCGGCCCTCTGGTCTTGCAAAACCGTCTGGTCATGGCGCCGATGACCCGCTCCCGCGCCCAATTCGACGGCACGCCGGGCGAACTGGCGGCGGAATATTACGGCCAGCGCGCCAGCATCGGCCTGATCGTCAGCGAAGGTGTGCAGCCCTGCGCCGACGGCCAGGGCTATATGGCGACGCCGGGCATTTACGACGCGGCGCATGTCGCTGGCTGGCGCAAGGTGACTGACGCCATCCACGCCAAAGGCAGCCGCGTTTTCTTTCAGTTGATGCACGCCGGGCGGCAATCGCACCCGGACAACACGCCACACCACCGCCAGGGCGTCGCGCCGTCGGCCATCGCCGCGGGCGTGCCGATTTTTACGCCAACCGGGATGCAGGCAACGCCGACGCCGCGCGCTTTGAGCATCGCCGAAATCCACGAGACGGTGCAGGACTTCCGCCACGCCGCCCGCTGCGCCATTGAGGCCGGGGCCGATGGCGTCGAAATTCACGGCGCCAACTCCTATCTCGTCCAGCAATTTCTCGCCCCCAACGCCAATATCCGCACCGACGAATACGGCGGCTCGATTGCCAACCGCGCCCGTTTCGCCATAGAAGTCGCCACCGCGATTGCTGGCGAAATCGGCCCGGAACGCACCGGCATCCGCTTCTCGCCGGGCAACACGATGGGCGGCATCGACGAGGGGGCCGAAGGGCCGGATCTGTACCGTTACCTGACCAGCGAACTGGGCAAATTGAAGCTCGCTTACCTGCACCTCATGCACCTCGGCAACGACGCCCTGCTCGCCGACATCCGCCGGAACTGGCCGGGCGCATTGATCGTGAACCGCCCCGGCCGCCCGCGCGAGCAGATCGGCGCGGACATCGCCGCTGGCATCGCCGACCTCGAAGCCTACGGCCAGATGGTTCTCGCCAACCCGGATTTCGTCGAACGGCTGAAAACCAATGCGCCAATGAATGCCGCCAAACCGGAAAGTTTCTTCGGCGGCGGCGCAGCCGGGTATACCGATTATCCGGCGCTAAGCTCATAGCAAAATGGCAGTCTGTATCGGCATAAATATGCAGATTGACAGAATGTAACCTGCCATGCTCCAATTTTCCCTGCTTGCCTGATAGCCTTTGCGTGAGGTTCGTTAAAGTGATGAAACAGCAATCCCTCCTGTTGGTCTCCGTTTTTTCCCTTCTTCTGGCAACCGGAGCGACACTTCCGGCCCACGCGCAGGATGGCGGCACGGTGCGTATCTGCGACGATCAGGGCTGTTCCGACCGGCCCAAAAACGCTGTCACGACAGAAACTGTCGACCGTGGCGCGGATCGTGAAGACCCGCGCATTGCGAAGCTCAAAGACATTGCCGAAGGCAATGGAAAAGCCGCCTGCGATCTCGGTCTGCGCTATTTCCGGGGCGATGGCGTGAAGCAGGACAGCTACCAGGCGCTGCTCTGGATGCGCAAAGCGGGCGAACAGGGCGATCTCAAAGCGCAAAAGGCGCTCGGCGGCTTTTACCTGTTCGGCCTTGAAGAAATGGGATCTGACCCGCAGGAAGCCGAAACCTGGCTATCAATGGCGGTCGCCCAGGGCGACAAGGAGTCTGAAAAACTCCTTGAACAAGCCCGGGCAGGGAAAAAAGCCGAGCATGAAAATTATGAAGCGCGCAAAGAAGCCGACCTCAACCGGCGCATGATGACGACCTTCGCCAGAAATTGGCGTTCCGGTTATGCCTATTACGGCGCCTGGCGTCGAACCTATTGGTCCGGTTATTGACCTGATTTACCCGCAGCACGGAGGTTGTCGAGGGGAGGGATGTTTCTTTGATGACCTTTTTCGATGGTTCATGGCGAACAGCAGGGAGACCTGAACCCAATATCAACTCAGCCGAGTAAACACATGAAAACCAATATTTTTTCCAATCGTTTGAGCAAATCCGCCATATCCCTTGGCTTGATCGCCATGCTGGCGGCCTGCGCCGGTGGCGGCAATGTGACGCCGGGTGGCCAGAACGCCGGCGTCACCGGCGCTGCTGGCGGCGGCGCCAGCGCCGGGGCCGACGCCAGCCTGGAACACTGCACCGAAACACTCGGCACCATCGCCATGGATGACGGGCGCAATGCCGACTGGTGGGGGCCATTTGGCAGCGCCACCAAAATCACCACCATTGAACCGCTCTTGCGCCTGGCAATTCAGCAATCAAACTGTTTTGTGATTACCTCGCTCGGCAACCAGAAACTCGATGACCGCATGTCGAAAATCACCGATAAACAACGCAATTCCGGTGAATTCCGCGCTGGTTCCAAACAGCAAAAAGGCCAGCGCGTCGCTGCCGATTATTTTATGGAACCGGCCATCATCATCAATGACTCCCCGATCGGCGGCGTCGC
>JAITWU010000197.1 GCA_031285115.1 Azonexus sp.
TTTTTCTCTCCGCCCCCCCCCCCCCCCCCCCCCCCCCCCCCCCCCCCCCCCCCCCGCCGGGGGGGGGGGGGGGCCCCCCCCCCGCCCCCGCCCCCCCCCCCCCCCGCGGCAGAAGTTAACGTCATTTACCCCTCCACCATGCTGCGCATGGTCCCCCTCCCCATTCTGCGAACGGTGAGGATCTGCAAACCTTGGGCTTTGGCAACTGAAACATCCATCATCCAAGTGTCTGGTTATCTATTGCTACAGCTATATTTTCTCTCTTACCTCTACCGCACGGTCATCGCCAGCGAATTGAAATTGCCTGACAGCGCGCTTGGCCTGTTGACGAGCGTTTATTTTCTTGCCTTTGGCGCGGCGCAGTTGCCGCTCGGCATGGCCCTCGACCGTTTCGGCCCGCGCCGGGTCGAAGCTGCGTTGCTGCTGGTCGCCGCCAGCGGCGCGGCGGCGCTGAAGATCAAAACTCCAGCGGATCGACTTCCAGATGCCAGCGTAGTTTTGCTGGCGCTTTGAGGCTTTCGACGGCTTCCCGCCAATGTGGCAGAAAGGCTTGCAGCGCCGGGCGGGAGAAAGATTCGGCAAGGAGCTGGCCGCGTTCGAGGTTGGCGAGCCGGGCCATGCGCATCGGCACCGGGTCGTACAACTGGACATCGCTGTGCGCTGTGGCTACCGGCAAAGCGGCAGCGGCTTTGAGGAAGGCGATGGCCTCGGCCATTTGCGGCGCTTCGGCGCGCAGCATGGCCTGAAAGGCGTAGGGCGGGAATCCGGCCTGTTCGCGTTCGCGCAACTGGCTGGTCGCAAAACCGGCGTAGTCGTGGGCGACCAGCGCGGCAAACAGCGGATGAGCAGGGAATTGCGTTTGAATGACGACTTCGCCCTTCAACTCAGCCCGCCCGGCCCGTCCGGCGACCTGCATCAACTGGGCAAAGAGGCGTTCCGGCGCGCGCCAGTCGGCGGCGTGCAGCGCGGCATCGGCGCCGAGCACGCCGACCAGCGTCAGGCGCGGAAAATCGTGGCCTTTGGCGAGCATTTGCGTACCGACCAGAATATCGGCCTCGCCGCCGTGAATGCGCTCCAGCACGGCTTCCCACTGTTTGCGGCTTTTGACCGAATCGCGGTCGACGCGCAGGATGCGGGCATCCGGGAATTCGCCCTGCAACCATTCTTCGATGCGCTGGGTGCCACGGCCATAGGCGTGAATATCCTGATTGCCGCAGGTCGGGCAGGCTTTCGGCACGCGCTGCTCAAAGCCGCAGTGGTGGCAGCGCAGCCGCTGGTCAGCAAGATGCAGCACGAGATTGGCGGCGCAGCGGCGGCAGCGCGAGACCCAGCCGCAGGCGGAACAGGCCAGCACCGGCGCGTAACCGCGTCGGTTGAGAAAAACCAGACTCTGCTCGCGCCGCGCCAGCCGCTCGCCAATGGCGCTCAACAGCGGCGCGGCGATGCCTTCCTTGAGCGGCAGGCGGCGCGTGTCGAGAATACGGATAGCGGGCAACGTGGCCTGCCGATTGGCCCGTTCCCTCAGTTGCAGCAGCCGGTAACGGCCATTCGCGGCGTTGGCCCAGGTTTCGAGCGACGGCGTGGCCGAGCCGAGAATGACGGGGATGCCGGGTTGATGGGGGGGTTGTGAAAGCCCCTTTTCCCTTGGGTTTTGCTCTCCGCTCCCTTGGCCGGAGAGGGGGTGAGGGGTATTTTCAAGCGTCGCCCCCCTCTCCCTCGTTCCCTCCCCCGCGAGGGGGGAGGGATGATCGGGTTGAGGTGACGGGAAGGCTTGAGTTTCTTCCGCTTGCCCTGGACAAGGGAGATTTCGACTGGCCTCCACGCCTTGCGGCGCTTTTTGATGAGCGCGGACGACGGCCAGATCGCGGGCGGAATAGCGCATACCGTCCTGTTGTTTGAAGGACGGATCATGTTCTTCATCGACGACGATCAGGCCAAGGCGCGGCAGCGGGGTGAAAATGGCGAGGCGGGTGCCGAGGATGATGTCGGCTTCGCCCGTAAAAGCCGCCCGCCAGTTGCGCTCACGCGCGGCTTCGGCCAGTTCGCTGTGCAAGGCGACCACCCGGCGCAGAGGAAAGCGAGCGCGCACCCGTTCTTCCAACTGCGGCGTCAGATTGATTTCCGGCACCAGCAGCAGGGTTTGCTGGCCCACCGCCAAAACCCGTTCGACCAGACGCAGATAAACCTCGGTCTTGCCGCTACCGGTCACGCCATGCAGCAGGTAAGCAGCAAAACCGCCTTGCAAATCAATGGCTTCGATTGCCGCTGCCTGTTCGGCGGTGAGTTCCGGCAACCTCGGCGGCTCGCCCGGCGGCGGTAGACGAACCTGACGCCGGTTCGGTGAATCGCGCCGTTTCAACCCGGCGGGCAAAGCCTGCAAGACCACTTCGCCGAGCGGCGCTTGATAGTAGGCGCTCGCAAATGCGCACAGGGCGAAAAAATCCGGCGGTAGCGGCGGCAGGTCGCGCAACACTTCGCCCGCCGGTTTGAGTTGTTCCAGCGGCCAGTCGCTACTGGCTGCCACATCGACAATGACGCCAACCCGCTCGCCGCGCCCAAAGGGAACCCGGAGGCGATAGCCGATGTCGCTGCGGCCTGCCGTCTCCGGGGCGAGGTAGTCGAACAGGCGGTGCAGCGGCAGATCGAGAGCAACGCGAAAAACGGGCATGGCGGGGCCGCTTGGGCAGCGGTAAATCTCCTGATTCCGGTCTGGCGATCCGCCCGGAATCGGCCTGCAAACCGGGCAGCGGGAGTTACTCACAAATTCTGTGGATAACTTTGTGGATTACAGCACCAGTTACACCTAGTTACATGGCTTCCAGCGGCGTTTTTTACGGTGCCAAAATATTGGGCAAAAAATATTTCGTTTATTTTCAATCAATTAGAAAAATACGGTGGCATCAAGCAAATCAGCCCAAACCGACGCCGCGCCAAATTTCCCATTGTGAATAATTCCGACAGATCCAAGCGGTTATTGGCGCAGTTTGCGGCTGTGGCCATGCACGGTTTCAACCAGCGCGGTGACGCTTTCCGGCGGCGTGAATTGCGAAATGCCGTGGCCGAGATTGAAAACATGGCCGGTATTGCCGGAGCCGAAACTGTCGAGCACTTTACGCGCCTCAGCAGCGACGATTTCCGGCGCGGCGAACAGCACATTGGGGTCGAGATTGCCTTGCAAGGCCACCTTGTCGCCGATGCGGCGACGGGCTTCGCCAATATCGACCGTCCAGTCGAGGCCAACTGCGTCGCAGCCGATGGCGGCAATCTGCTCCAGCCACAGGCCGCCGTTTTTGGTAAAAACAATGCAGGGAATGCGCTGGCCGTCCTTCTCTTTTTGCAGCCCGGCAATGATGCGCTGCATGTAAGCCAGCGAAAATTCCCGGTAAGCGGCGGCAGAGAGCGAGCCGCCCCAGGTGTCGAAAATCATCACGGCTTGCGCGCCGCAGTCGATCTGGGCATTGAGATAGCGCGTTACCGCATCCGCCGTCACCGACAAAATGCGGTGCAAAAGGTCGGGCCGGTTATAGAGCATCCCCTTGATATGGCGAAAATCGCTCGAACCCTGCCCTTCGACCATGTAACAGGCGAGCGTGTAAGGGCTGCCGGAAAAGCCGATGAGCGGCACCGAGCCATTCAAGGCGCGGCGGATTTCGCTGACGGCATCCATCACATAGCCGAGATGCTCATAAGGGTCGGGCGCTGTCAGATTATTGATCGCCCATTCCTCGCGCAGCGGACGCTCGAAGCGCGGCCCCTCGCCTTCGGCGAAATAGAGGCCTAGGCCCATCGCATCCGGCACCGTGAGAATGTCGGAAAAAAGAATCGCCGCATCGAGGTCATAGCGGGCCAGCGGCTGCAAAGTCACCTCACAGGCCAGCGTCGGCGACTTGCACAGATTGAGGAAATTACCGGCGCGTTTTCGCGTCGCGCAGTATTCCGGCAAATAGCGCCCAGCCTGACGCATCAGCCACAGCGGCGTGTATTCGGTTGGTTCCTTCAACAAGGCGCGCAAGAAAGTATCGTTTTGGGGACGGCTCACGTCGGACTCCAGCGGGAAAAATCGTAAAAGGCGGGATTCTATCCGCCTTTCCCCTATGCCGGTCACTTGCGCCAGAAAGCGGGCGTCAGCACAACCAGCAGGGTGAAGATTTCGAGACGCCCGAGCAGCATGGCGATGCTGCACACCCAGGTTTGGAAATCGGTGAGCACGGCGTAATTGGCGGCTGGCCCGACCAAGCCGAGGCCGGGGCCGGTGTTGCTGAGGCTCGCGGTGACGGCGGAGAAGGCGGTCACGATGTCGAGGCCGGTAAAGGACATGAGCAGCGTCAGGGCGACGGTGATGGCGACATAGACGAAGGCAAAGGCGAGCACGGCAAAGAGCACCGACTGCGGCGCAACCTGCCCGCCGAGGCGGACGTTGTAGACGGTGGCCGGGTGCATGACGCGGATCAGTTCGCGGTACACCTGTTTGTAGAGCAGCAGGGCGCGCAGCATTTTCAGGCCGCCGCCGGTGGACCCGGCGCTGGTGGCGAAATTGGCGAGAAAGAGCATCCACAGGCCGGTAAAAATCGGCCACTGACCGTAATCCTGCGTCGCAAAGCCGGTTGTCGTCGCCACCGAGACGACGTGGAAAATGGTGTGCCGCAAGGCCGTCGTCAGGTCGGGGTAAATACCGTCCTTCCAGATATAAACGGCCAGCATGAGGGCGCTGAAGGCGAGCACGCCGATGAACCATCCGGCTTCCGGGTCGCGGGTATAGGGGCGCAGTGAGCGCCCACTGATGGCGACAAAGTGGGTGGCGAAATTGATGCCGGCGAGAATCATGAAACTGATCGCAACCCATTCGACGGCGACCGAGTTGAAGTAACCGAAACTTGCGTCATGCGTCGAAAAACCGCCGAGCGCCAGGGTCGAAAAAGCGTTGCAGACGGCGTCGAACCAGCTCATGCCTGCCCAGTAATAGGCCACGGTGCAGGCGAAAGTGAGGCCGAAGTAGATGAACCACAGGCCCTTGGCGGCGTCGGCGACGCGCGGCGTCATTTTGGCGTCTTTCATCGGGCCGGGGATTTCGGCCTGCATCATCTGCCGACCGCCGATGCCGAGCAGGGGCAGAATGGCGACGGCGAGCACGACGAGGCCCATGCCGCCGAGCCAGTTCAACTGGCAGCGCCACAGGTTGATCGACGGCGGCAGGGTGTCGAGGCCGGAGAGCACCGTCGCCCCGGTGGTCGAGACGCCCGCGACGGCCTCGAAATAGGCGTCGGTAAAACTCATATCGAGTTGCAGCATGAGCGGCACGGCGGCAAACAGCGGCAGCACGGTCCAGGTCAGGACGACCAGCAGAAAGCCGTCGCGCACTTTCAAATCGCGTCGGCACGGGTGGTAACGCACCCGGAGAAAAGCGCCACACAGCAGAGTGAGCAGGATCGCCTCGTCAAAACTGGTTTCAGCGCCATCGCCATTCCAGTGAGAAAGGCCAATCGGCAGCAGCATGGTCAGCCCGAAGAGCATCAAAATCATGCCGAAGGCGCGGTAAACAGGAGCGAAACGGGTCACGACGGCGCTCCTAGAGGAAAGTGAAGCCGACCCGGAAGAGACGCTCGACTTTTTTCACCAGTTTTTTGCGCGTGCAGAAAATGATGACGTGATCATCGGCTTCGATCACCGTGTCGTGGTGGGCGATGATGACTTCGCCGTGGCGGGTGATCGAAGTCCAGTCGTCGCTCTGGCCGACGGTCAGCGCCTTGTCGAAATGGCGCACCAGAGCTGCG
>JAITWU010000206.1 GCA_031285115.1 Azonexus sp.
CAATCACAGGCTTCAAAGCGCCCTGCAAATCCGCCGCCGGGTCATGCTCGCAGCGTCCGGTTTGTCGGCCATAACGGAATATCTGAACCGCATACTGGCGCAGCGTGTGGGCATGGTCGATAGCGCCACGGGCTTCCACCCGCCGCAAGGCATCAAGCAGCATCGGGGGCTTGATTTCGGATAGCGGCATCTTCCCGATGTAGGGAAACAGGTCTTTCGCCAGCCGTTCAAGCCAGCGTTTGGCATAGATCATGCTCCACACCCCGGCCTTGCTCGCGTGAAACTCCCGCGCCGCCGCCTCAAAGGTGTTGGTCGCTGCTACAGCACGGGCAATCTTTGCCTCACGCTTGGCCGTGCCGGGGTCGATAGGCGGGTCTTTCGCCAGCAGTTCCCGCGCCTTCTCTCTTTCCTCGCGGGCCTGGGCCAGCGAGACGGCGGGATAGACGCCAATGGACAGGCGCTTTTCCTTCCCGTCAAATCGGTACTTGAAGCGCCACAGCCTTCCACCGCTGGGGGCGATTTCAAGATACAGGCCGCCCCCATCAAACAAACGGGCGGCCTTTGCGGCAGGCTTGGCGTTACGGATTACGGTATCAGTCAGAGACATTTGGGGGCATCTCCATCATGCAACGAGTCAAATCAACTCGGATGCCCCCAATAATGCCCCCCGATGCCCCCGGATGTAAATGGATTTTGTTGGAACTCTTTGGACGATGAAGAAACGAAAAAGCCCGCAGTTACGCGGGCTTTCGGACTTTCTTGGAACTCTTTGGAAGTGTTTTTGGGGCGACTGATGGGGCTCGAACCCACGACAACCGGAATCACAATCCGGGACTCTACCAACTGAGCTACAGCCGCCGCTGAATGAAGGCGCGCATTGTACGGGCTTCCCGCTGGCCTGTCCACATCCGTGGCAGCCCCGTCGCAGCGGATGACGAGGGTTTGCCTGTTGCTGACCATGATAGAATTATCGGCTTTATTTTTCGGCTCCATATCACAAGGGACTTACAAGGAATATTCATGGAATCCAACACCGCACAAGCCAGCGAACTCGAACGCCGCGTGGACCTCGCCATTGCCATCGCCGATATTGACAAGGCGCTGGAGCAGCGCCTGAAGCGCATGAGCCGCAACGTCAAGATGCCGGGCTTTCGTCCGGGCAAGGTGCCGTTTGCTATCGTCAAGCAGCAGTACGGGGCGCAGGCGCATCACGAGGTGCTGTCGGAAGAACTCGACCGCGTTTTCAGTGAGGCGGTGACGGCGCAAAAGATGCGTGTGGCGGGCTACCCGCGCATCGAGCCGAAAAATGACGGGAGCGCGACGCACCTTGAGTTTTCGGCCATTTTCGAGGTTTATCCCGAATTTACGCCGGGCGATTTGTCGGCTGCCGAGATCGAGCGCCCGATGCTCGAAGTCGGCGCCGCCGAAGTGGACAAAACGCTCGACATCCTGCGCCAGCAGCGCGTCACCTATGCCGACGCCGACCGCGCGGCGGCCAAAGATGATCGCGTCGTCATCGACTTTCTCGGCAAAAAGGATGGCGTGCCGTTTGCCGGTGGCGAAGCCAAGGATTACCCCTTCGTGCTCGGCCAGGGCATGATGCTGCCGGATTTTGAAAAGGCCGTCGAAGGCTGCAAGGCGGGCGAGTCGAAGACTTTTGACCTGACCTTCCCGGCCGATTACCACGCCAAGGATCTGGCCGGTCAGACGGTGCAGTTCGATATTACTGTGAAGGCGGTGCAGGCGCCGCAGTTGCCGGAGGTTGATGCGGAATTCGCCAAAAGCATGGGCGTCGCCGATGGCGATGTCGCCAAGATGAAGGATGAAATCACCGCCAATTTGAAGCGCGAGGTCAAGCGCCGCATCGAAGGCAAGCTGAAGGATCAGGTCATGGAGGCGCTCTTGAAGAGCAACCCGATCACCATCCCGGCCGCGCTGGTCGATATGGAGGTGCAGCGCCTCATGCAAAACGCCCGCGAGGATATGGAGCAGCGCGGCATCAAGGCCAAGGATTTTCCGATCAAGCCGGAATGGTTTACCGAGCAGGCCAAACGCCGCGTCAGCCTCGGCCTGATTCTGGCCGAAGTGGTCAAGACCGAGAAATTGCAGGCGAGACCGGAGCAAATCCGGGCGATGGTCGAAGAAACCGCCCAGAGTTACGAGCAGCCGGACGAAGTCATCCGCTGGTACTACGCCCAGCCGCAGCGTTTGCAGGAAGTCGAAGGCGTCGCCATCGAGAACAATGTCGTCGACTGGGTCTTGAGCAAGGCCAAAGTGACCGACAAGGCGGCGGTTTTTGATGAGTTGATGGCGCAGAAATAAGCGCGACACCCCTCTCCTCAGCCCCTCTCCCGCAAGGAGAGAGGGGCTTTTATCAGGCGGCAGACAACAGACATAAAACGGACATGAATATCAACAACGCAAACAACTTCGACCCGCAGGCGCTCGGCCTCGTGCCGATGGTGGTGGAACAGAGCGGGCGCGGCGAGCGCGCTTATGACATTTATTCGCGCCTCTTGAAGGAGCGGGTGATTTTTCTCGTCGGCCCGGTCAATGACGCCAGCGCCAATCTGGTCGTCGCCCAGATGCTCTTTCTCGAAGCCGACAATCCCGACAAGGACATTCATCTCTACATCAATTCGCCGGGCGGCTCGGTGACGGCGGGCTTTTCGATTTACGACACCATGCAGTTCATCAAGCCGGACGTATCGACCCTGTGCGTCGGCCAGGCGGCGTCGATGGGCGCTTTTCTGCTCAATGCCGGGACCAAGGGCAAGCGTTTTGCGCTACCCAATTCGCGCGTGATGATTCATCAGCCGCTGGGCGGCTTTCAGGGCCAGGCGTCCGACATTGCCATCCACGCCAAGGAAATTCTCGCCATCCGCGACCGTTTGAACCGTATCATGGCCGAACACAGCGGCCAGCCGCTGGAGCGCATCGAGAAAGACACCGACCGCGACAATTTCCTTTCCGCCGCCGAAGCGGCAGAATACGGTTTGATCGACAAGGTGCTCACCCGCCGCGACGCAGTTTGAATCACGGCTTGACCGGAGAAACCCAAATGTCCAGAAGCGGCCACGAAAAAATGCTGTACTGCTCCTTTTGCAGCAAGAGCCAGCACGAAGTCAAAAAACTCATTGCCGGGCCGTCGGTATTCATCTGCGACGAGTGCATCGCGCTCTGCAACGACATCATCCGCGACGAACTGCCTGACGAGACGGCCAAACTCAGCCGTTCCGACCTGCCGACGCCGCATGAAATCTGCGCCATTCTCGACCAGTACGTGATCGGCCAGGAAGTCGCCAAGCGCATCCTCGCCGTGGCCGTCTACAACCATTACAAGCGCCTGCGCCACGTCAGCAAAAAGACCGATGACGTTGAACTCGCCAAGAGCAACATCCTGCTCGTCGGCCCGACCGGCTCCGGCAAGACCTTGCTCGCGCAAACGCTGGCGCGGCTCCTCAATGTCCCCTTCGTGATGGCCGACGCAACGACGCTGACGGAAGCCGGTTACGTTGGCGAAGATGTCGAAAACATCATCCAGAAGCTCCTGCAAAAGTGCGACTACAATATCGAAAAAGCGCAGCAAGGCATTGTTTATATTGATGAAATCGACAAAATTTCAAGAAAGTCGGAAAACCCCTCGATCACCCGCGACGTTTCCGGCGAGGGCGTGCAGCAGGCGCTTTTGAAGCTCATCGAAGGCACCACCGCCTCGATTCCGCCGCAGGGCGGGCGCAAGCACCCGAATCAGGATTTTGTCCAGGTCGACACCACCAACATTTTGTTCATCTGCGGCGGCGCTTTCGCCGGGCTGGAAAAAATTATCCAGAACCGTTCCGAAAAGGGCGGTATCGGCTTTGGCGCGGAAGTCAAAAGCAAGGACAACAAAAAAGCCGTCGGCGAAATTCTGCTCGACGCCGAGCCGGAAGATCTCATCAAATTCGGCCTCATTCCCGAACTGATCGGTCGCCTGCCCGTCGTCGCCACCTTGCAGGAACTGGAAGAACCAGCGCTGGTGCAGATTTTGACCGAGCCGAAAAACGCCCTCATCAAGCAATACCAAAAGCTGTTTGGCATGGAAAACGTCGAACTCGAAGTGCGCCCCGGCGCGCTCGCGGCGATTGCCAAAAAGGCGCTCGAACGCAAAACCGGCGCCCGCGGCCTGCGCTCCATCCTCGAACACGCGCTGCTCGACACGATGTACGATCTGCCCGGCATGAAGAATGTCGCAAAAATCGTCATCGACGACAAAATGATTACCGGCGAGACGCCGCCGCTGCTCATTTACGCCGACCAGCCAAAAGTTTCCGGCTCCAACTGAGCGCCTCTTGAATTGCGTCGCCCTGCCCCCATCTGAGGCAGTTCATCACCATTTACCAAGGCTGCCCTGATGTCGAATCCCAACGCCCTGCCAGAAACCATCGGATTGCCGCTGTTGCCGCTACGCGATGTCGTCGTCTTTCCGCACATGGTCATTCCGCTCTTCGTTGGCCGCCCCAAATCCATCAAGGCGCTGGAAATGGCGATGGAGAACAACAAACAGGTGCTGCTCATCGCCCAGAAATCAGCCGCCAAGGACGACCCGGAGCCGGAAGACCTCTACCGCATCGGCTGCCTCGCCAACATTCTGCAAATGCTCAAACTGCCCGACGGCACGGTCAAAGTGCTGGTCGAAGGCACGCAGCGCGCCCGCATCGAGGCCATCGAGGCGCGCGCCTCGGTCCTCATTGCCGCCGCCACGCCGCTGCCGCAGACGGCGGTCGAAGACCACGAAATCCAGGCCATGCGCCGCGCCGTGCTCGGCCAGTTTGACCAGTTCGTCAAACTGAACAAAAAAATCCAGCCGGAAATTCTCGCCTCCATCGCCAGCATCGAAGACGCTGGCCGTCTCGCCGACACCATCGCCGCCCACCTGCCCTTGAAGCTCGAACACAAGCAGGAAATCCTGGAGATGGGCAGCGCCCGCGACCGCATCAACCGCCTCCTCTCGCAGCTTGAATCGGAAATCGACATCCTCCAGGTCGAAAAACGCATCCGTGGCCGCGTCAAGCGGCAGATGGAAAAGAGCCAGCGCGAGTATTACTTGAACGAACAGGTCAAGGCGATCCAGAAAGAACTCGGCGAAGGCGAAGACGGCGCCGATCTCGAAGAACTGGACAAAAAAATCAAAGCCGCCGGCATGAGCAAGGAGGCGCTGGCCAAGGCCCAGGGCGAATTGAAAAAACTGCGCCTGATGTCGCCGATGTCGGCGGAAGCCACCGTCGTCCGCAACTTCATCGAAACCTTGGTCGGGCTGCCGTGGCGCAAGAAAACGCGCATCAGCAAAGACCTGCGCGAAGCCGGAAAGATACTGGACGCCGACCATTTCGGCCTGGAAAAAGTCAAGGAACGCATCCTCGAATACCTCGCCGTGCAACAGCGCGTCGACAAAGTCAAAGCGCCGATTCTCTGCCTCGTCGGCCCACCCGGCGTCGGCAAGACCTCGCTCGGCCAGTCGATTGCCCGCGCCACCAACCGCAAATTCGTCCGCATGGCCCTGGGCGGCGTCCGTGACGAAGCCGAAATCCGCGGCCATCGCCGCACCTACATCGGCTCCATGCCGGGCAAAATCCTCAACAGCCTGACCAAGGTTGGCGTGCGCAACCCCTTGTTTCTGCTCGATGAAGTCGACAAACTCGGCCAGGATTTTCGTGGCGACCCCTCCTCGGCGCTGCTCGAAGTGCTCGACCCGGAACAGAACAACACCTTTCAGGATCACTACGTCGAAGTCGATTTCGACCTCTCGGATGTCATGTTCGTCGCCACCGCCAACGCCATGAACATCCCGGCCCCGCTGCTCGACCGCATGGAAGTCATCCGCCTTTCCGGCTACACCGAGGACGAAAAAGTCAATATCGCCATGCGCTACCTGCTGCCCAAGCAGATGAAAAACAACGGCGTCAAAAAGACCGAACTCACCGTCGTCGACAACGCCATCCGCGACATCGTCCGCTACTACACCCGCGAAGCGGGCGTGCGCGGGCTGGAGCGCGAAATTTCCAAAATCTGCCGCAAGGTGGTCAAAACCCTGCTCCTCAAGCAGCGCGGCAGCAAGGTCATCGTCAATAGCAAAAATCTCGACAAATACCTCGGCGTGCGCCGCTACAGCTTCGGCATGGCGGAAAAGGAAAATCAGGTCGGCCAGGTCACAGGTCTGGCCTGGACTGAAGTCGGCGGCGAACTGCTGACCATCGAATGCGTGAACATCCCCGGCAAGGGCAACATCCTGCGCACCGGCTCCTTGGGCGACGTGATGAAAGAATCAGTCGAAGCCGCCCGCTCGGTGGTGCGCGCCCGCGCCCGGCGGCTCGGCATCAAGGCCGATATTTTCGACAAAACCGACATCCACATTCACGTCCCCGAAGGCGCCACGCCCAAGGATGGCCCGTCGGCGGGCATCGCCATGACGACGGCGCTGGTTTCCTCCTACACCGGCATTCCAGTCCGCTGCGAAGTCTGCATGACCGGCGAAATCACCCTGCGCGGCGAAGTCCTGGCGATTGGCGGCCTCAAGGAAAAACTCCTCGCCGCCGTGCGCGGCGGCCTCAAAACGGCGCTGATTCCGGAAGAAAACGTCAAAGACCTCACGGAAATCCCCGACAACATCAAAAACAAGATCGAAATCATCCCCGTCAAGTGGATCGACCAGGTGCTCGAACGCGCCCTCGAACACAAGCCGGAGGCGCTGCCGGAAGAAGCCGACGGCAATGCCGAAGTCAAAAGCGGCGGCGAGACCAGCGCCACCGTCGCCGTTATGACGCACTGATATAAAAATGACAAGCGCATTTTGATCATCGGGCAGCGCCTCCAAAAACCCGTCGACGCGGTGAAAATCCGCTTGACACAAGGATTTCGGGGGCGCTATAAATCCGCCCTCGCTCGATTTTTTTCCTTAACCCAGATAAAGGTTGCAACATGAACAAGACAGAACTGATCGACCAGATCGCCACCGCCGCCGAAATTTCCAAAGCCGCCGCCGGACGCGCCCTCGACGCCACCGTCGCCGCCGTCAAAACCGCTTTGAAAGATGGCGACACGGTCAATCTGATTGGCTTTGGCACCTTCTACGTCGGCGAGCGCGCCGCCCGCACCGGCCGCAACCCGAAGACCGGCAAACCCCTGCAAATCAAGGCCAGCAAATCGCCGAAATTCCGTGCTGGCAAGGGCTTGAAAGACGCCATCAACTAATACCCAAGGGTGCTTAGCTCAGTTGGTAGAGCGTCGCCCTTACAAGGCGAATGTCGGCGGTTCGACCCCGTCAGCACCCACCATCACGCCGACAACGGCAAAAAACCCCGCTCCGGCGGGGTTTTTTATGGCGCGGCAATCAACGCCAACGGTCGCTCCTGGCAACACGAACCCGGCGGCAGGCGGTCGCAATGCCTGCCGCCGCGGGAAAACTGCGAAAATTTGAGAGACATCAACCGCTTTGCTTTTATGACATCGCTAGGATTTGGCGGGGGCATTTGCTACTCTTGTCAGCGCATCCGGACGGTGCTTCCTGGGCCTCCGGCAAATCATATTCAGCAATCGAAAAATCAGCCGAAGGGGGTTTCACAGTGACCGTGTTTGAGTTTGCCGGCCATGCGGGCAGGGCGAACAAGGCGTTCGAGGAGCAGGGGTTTCGCCTGCTCAAAGACATTGCCCGGGAGCTTTCCGGCGAAACGCCCTATTCGCCTTACTTTGACCCCATCGTGCGGGCCAGTATCCGGCTCTGCAAGATGTGGAAAAATAACGAATCCCGTCTGGCCGATACCCTGTGGGCCATTTCTCCCGAGCCGGAAATCGGCTACCGGCTGCTGCGCTTGACCCAATCCCCGACCTTCAACCCGGAGGGCCGGGAAATCGAGGATCTTCCGGCAGCGGTCAGGCATTTCGGAATTTATCTCGTGCGCACGGTGACGCTCGCCATCGCCATGAACCGCTTGCGCCAGGCGCAAGGCATGGCCAAGTTCGCCAAAATCGCCAATCAATTCTGGGAACATTCCATCATGACGGCGGCCATCGCCCATGTGGTCGCCCGCGACGCGCCGCATCTGGAAGCCAACGAAGCCATGCTGGCTGGCATGGTTCACGACATCGGCGCTTTCTACATGCTCTACTGGAGCATGTTGCACGACGAATTCCGGCGGCAGCCGGACGACGCCAGAAACTTGATCTTTCACTGGCACGAAAATATCGGCGTCTCGCTGCTTGAGGCCATTGGCGCGCCAGCCAATATCATCGAGGCGATCATCGACCACGACGCCGCGCGCCCTTTTCCAGCACAGATCGCCAATTTGCAGGATGTTGTCCACATCGCCAATTTCGGCGCTTTCTCAAGAACGGACATGACTGATCTGGCCCATGAAACCGAACCGGGCATCGAGCTGTCGGCTGCCTTTGCCGAAAACTACCGCCACCTCGTACCGGAAATCGAAGCCTTGCATCAGGAACTGCGCGCCGTTTTTTCGTAACACTCTTCGTAACGCTCAACGCCCGTGCCGGGTCGGTTTCTCGGTGGCGGCGAGCAGACCGCGCAGGATGTTGATTTCATCCTTTTCCAGCCGCGCCCGGTTGAACAGGCGGCGCAGCCTGGGCAACAGCCGTCCCGGCTGGGCCGGGTTGTAGAAGCCGGTGGCGGTCATTACCGCTTCGAGATGACGCATGAGACCGGCGTTTTCATCCGCCGTCGCCAGGGGCGAAGCAAGCGGCGTGGCGTTCCCGCTGAGCGGCGGCGACCCGGCGAAGGCGGCGAGTCGGCATTCGTAGCACAAGAGTTGCACCGCGGCGCCAAGGTTGAGCGAACTGAAAGCGGGATCGGTCGGAATCGTCACCGCCGCCTGGCAGCGCATCATTTCCTCATT
>JAITWU010000089.1 GCA_031285115.1 Azonexus sp.
GCCGCCTGTCCGGCCATGCACATCCACGCCTTCTCGCCTCTGGAGGTCTGGCATGGGGCCAAAACCCTCAAACTGCCCCTGCCTGATTTTCTTGCCGAACTGAAGGCTGCCGGTCTCGGCTCGCTCCCCGGCACGGCGGCGGAAATTCTCGATGACGAAGTCCGCAAAATCCTCTGCCCGGACAAGCTGACGGTCGACCAATGGCTCGAAGTCATGCGCCATGCCCATGCCGTCGGCCTCAAAAGCACGTCCACGATCATGTATGGCCATATCGAAGAAGCGCAGCACTGGGCCAGGCATTTGCTGCGCATTCGCAATCTGCAAAAGGAAACCGGCGGCTTTACCGAATTCGTGCCGCTGCCCTTTATCCATATGGAAGCGCCCCTGTACCGGCGGCGGCTGGCGCGGCGCGGCCCGACTTTCCGCGAGGCGGTCTTGATGCATGCCGTCGGTCGCATCGTTCTCAATCCGGTGATCCGGAATATTCAGACCTCCTGGGTCAAAATGGGGCGCAATGGCATGTTGACCTGCCTCCAGGCCGGGGCCAACGATATGGGCGGCACCTTGATGAGCGAAAGCATTGGCCGTTCAGCCGGGGCCAAACACGGGCAGGAAATGACGGTCGCCGAATTCGACGCCCTCGCCGCCGCCATCGGACGCACGCCCGTACAGCGCAACACGCTCTACGCCGAGGCCCGGCCTCATCCCGGTTTTTCCGGACATGACAAACGCCTTGCCGAATGCTGTTAAGTTACTGACCATGCCATCGCAACCATGACGATGGGCCGATTACCACAGCGAGGAAAAACACTCCCATGAACGATAAATCCTTGAGCGATCCCGCCATCGTCGATCTGTTGCCGAAGGTCAAAGTCCATGACCTCGGTCAGGCTTACTGGCCGAATATGCCGGTGCATCCGTTTGACCCGCCGTTCCAGTTTTTCCTCTACCGCTATCACGACTATGTGCGCAAGTCGTTTGACGACATGGGCATTGAACCGGGTTTTTCCGACGCCATCAGCCTGATCGTCACCTCGATGCACTCCGGCACCCATTTCGATGCGCCGATTCACATGTCCCAGAATCTCAAGGTGCAGGGCATCGACGTTACGCCCTACCAGCGGGATACCGGCTTCGTGAATCTGCCCGCCCCGCTGCACGCCATGGAAAAAGTGCCGCCCCAGGTGCTGCGCGCCGTTCTGCTCGACATTCCCGGCTTCAAGGGGCTGGATGTTTTGCCCGAGCGTTACGCCATCACCCCCGCTGATCTGGAAGGGGCGGCGCAAAAACAGGGCGTGCAGATCAACCCCGGCGACTGCATTCTCGTCCGCACGGGCTATGGGCGCTTTTTTGAAACCGACCGCGATACCTATCTCAACAAATGGGCGGGCCTGAGCGATGACGCCGCCCACTGGATCGTGGCCCGCCAGCCGGGTCTGGTCGGCATCGACAATCTGTCGCTCGGCGTGCCCGCGCCTTTTGCGAGCCACCGCATCATTCTTGTCGAAGCGGGCATCTACGTCATGAAGAGCCTGACGCTCGAAAGTCTGGCGGCGGCAAAGGGTTATGTCAGCGCCGTAATCGTCCTGCCGCTCAAGATCAAGGGTGGCGAAGCCTCTCTGGTCAGGCCGATTGCCATCGTCTAAGCCACTGTTTTTACCGAGGAATTCAAATGAGAAAGAGCTTTTCCATTGCCCCCGGCCTGATCTGGACCGGCGACATCAACAACCGGCCAGAAGTTCAGGACGGCTTCGACCGCAGCAAGACCGTGCGTTTCTACGATACGACCCTGCGCGATGGCGAACAGGCAGTCGGCGTCGTTTTTTCCGCCGACGCCAAATATGAAATCGCCCGCCAGCTCGACGAACTCGGCATTGGCCGCATCGAGTCCGGTTTCCCCCGCGTTTCGGAAGAAGATACGGAAGCGGTGCGGCGCATTCTCGCCGCCGACCTCCAGTCCGAGATATGGGGCTTTTCCCGCGCCGTCAAGGCCGACATCGACGCCCACATCGCCTTGGGAACCAAGGCCGTCCTGATCGAAATCGCCGCCAGCGAAGCCAAAATCAAAGCCTATGGCTTCACCCGCGAAACGGTCATCACCCGCCTCACGGAAGCCATCCGTCATGCCCGCGCGCATGGGATGCGGGTCAATTTCTTCCCCGTCGACAGCACCCGTTCCGACCTCGAATTCCTCGAACGGGTCTATCGCGCCGCCATTGACGCCGGGGCCGAGGAAGTCTCAGTCGTCGACACCATTGGCGCCTGCGCGCCCGAGGCGGTCGAGTTCCTGATCCGGAAAGTGGCCGAATGGGTCGGGCCAAAAGTGGCGATTCACTGGCACGGCCACAACGACTTTGGCCTGGCGACGGCGGCGGCGATTGCCGCTGTGCGCGGCGGCGCGACCTGGATTCAGGGAACCATCAACGGCATGGGCGAACGCGCCGGTAATGCCGACATCTGTGAAGTGGCGCTGGCGCTCAAGTGCCTCTACAACGTGCCGGTCGAAATGGATCTGGCAAAAGCCCGCCGCGTTTCGGAAACGGTGCGCAAAGCCGGTGGCTATACCCTCGACCGCTGGAAGCCGCTGGTAGGCGAAGCCCTGTTCGTCCGCGAAAGCGGCGCCGTCGCCGCCCAGTTCCACATGCCGGACGCCATCGAACCCTATTCCTCCGAAGTCGTCGCCGCCGGGCGCGGCATCGTGCTCGGCAAAAAAAGCGGCTTGGCCAATATTGAAATCAAGTTGAAGGAACTGGGCCTCACGCTCGCTGAAGACAAGCTGCCGCCCCTGCTGGCGCAAGTCAAAACGCTATCGACCCGCGAGCATCGCTTGGTGACGGATGACGAATTTCGCAAACTCGCGGCCTCATTGGCGGGATAAACACCTTTACTAATCTGCAAATTGAGTATCAAATGTGCTGAACTTTTTGACGCCGGTCAATGCTCGTTGAGCACCATCGACCAACCGGGGGCCGCGCCGCCCGGACAGGCGCCAATTGGTTGATTCCAAAAAAATAATCCAAAAATTCGCGAGACTGGTTTTGACGGAGAAAGACAGAGCCGCCCAGGCCGCTGGCCGGTGCTTTCTGCTCCAAAGGAGGTTGGTATGGAGATTACGACGCAATCGGCGTGCATGACCGGACACTTTCTGGGCGCGAGCCTGCTCGATGATGTATCCAGGGCGGTGATCCCGGTCCATGCGCAACGGCATACGGAAACGTTCGATCACTACGCCGTCAATCGCATCAAGCTCGCTGGCTTGATCATTCACTTCATCGAGAGTGATCCAGTCTACATCAGTCGGCTGGGCGAAGATATTCAGGAGGACAGAATCTTCGACCTCCTGCTCCACGTCCAGATCCACGGCTCGGCGGAGATTACCCAGGGCGACCGGACTTTCTGCCTCGGCCCCGGAGCGGTCGCCATCGTCCCCGGCAACATTCCGTATCACGTCTGCTACCCGGAAAAGGGCAGCAAGATCATCCTGCGCATTCCCCACCGCATTTTTCACGAGCGCGTTCTCGGCCATGAAGTGCGCGACTTCGGCGCGACCGTGCTGTACGGCAGCGGTCTGGTGCCGGTCATCATCGACCTCCTGAAATCCATCACCCTCGAAAAGGAAGGCGACCTCTCCGAAATCGAGCAATTTACGCTGGCCGAGAGTTTTCTCTCACTGATCGGGGCCGTGGTGCGCTCGCGCAACGCGCCGACCCCGAGCAGCGGCGACAAGAACCGGGCGGCCCGACTGTGCCGCATCCTCTCTTATCTGGAAGAAAATTTTTCCGACCACGAACTGACGCCCGCCCGCGTCGCCGAAGCCAACCATGTTTCGGTGCGTCATCTGCACGGCCTGTTCAAGGAATCAGGCACGACCGTGAGCAAATGGATCTGGGATCGCCGTCTCAAAGCGGGCCGCGAAGACCTGCTCGACCCGAAACTCACCAACCTGACCGTCTGCGACATCGCCTTTCGCCGCGGGTTCAGCGATTCCGCGCATTTCAGCCGCGCCTTCAAGGAGCGTTTCAGCATTTCTCCGGGGCATCTTCGGCTCAAGGCGCGTCTCGACGTTGCAGTCGACAAGGCCATCGCAACTTAAAAATAGTCGGCTGAGGCCAACCCGGCGCTGCCGGGCTGGCCTCAGCGAAAAGCAAACGGCTTATTTGACCGTCGGCGTGCCGGTAATCCGGATGCCCGCGCCAGCGATGCCGTAACGCTTGTTCATGAAAATCAGCGCCGAGGTCAGGGCTTCGGCGATGGCCGAATTGTCGATGACGCCCGCGTGCCAGGCCTTGAAGCCGATTTCGCCAGCCAGTTGAACGACCAGCTCGCGGGCATCGGCATCATTTCCGGTGACCAGGACATCGCAATCGGCAAGATGCGCTTCCTCGCTCTGCAAGTGCGCGGCGGCCACATTCTGGAAGGCCGAGACGACGCGCACGCCATCGCCGAGAAAATTCTGGCTGCGCCTGGCGACGCAGCCTTCCGGCGGCAATTGAACCCGCATCACCTTGGGCGGCATCAGGGGAACCGTCGTATCCACAAAGATTTTCCCCTGGACTTCGGCCCGGATGCCATCGAGCGTCGTCTGGTGCGAAGCAAAAGGCACCGTCATGAAAACGATGTCGGCAGCTTCTGCGGCGTCGCTGTTGCTCATGCCCGAGATGTTGAGATTGCCGCGCCGGGCAAGATCAGCCGCAGCCTGAACGGCTTTGTCGGCAGAGCGCGAGCCAATGACAACCGGGTAACCGGCGCGCGCCACGCGCCACGCCAAACCTGAACCAAGATCGCCGGTGCCGCCGATAAAGGCAAATGTGCGCTGCTTTTCTGTCATACGTTTCTCCGTCAGTGACCATGTTGAAGGTGATTTGAGACTAACACCCGGCTCTGGCCGAGGCTTGCCTGCCAGCGAGTCCGGCTTGACTGTCAGGGCATCCCTTGCGAATCCCTGTTTTCGCGCTGTTGCCAGCGCCAATCGGGCATTTTGCGAGCCGTTTGCAAACCTGCGCCGACAATCATTTTTCAATGCTTTCTCAGTCAAGATTGAGTGCAATGACTTGCCTATGCTTCAACCATGCCCGCATAACAGATCCGGTTTCCGGAAGCAGCAAAGTGGCGACAATTGGAGGAGACGAGCCAATGTATATCGAGCGTACTTTTATCGTAGATTCCCCGCTGCAACGAACCTGGGACTTTCTCAACGAACCGGAGAAAGTTGGCGCCTGTCTGCCCGGCTGCCATACCGTCGAAGTTGTCGGGCCGGGGAAATACAAGGCTTCGGTTGGCTTGAAAGTCGGCCCGATCAAAGCCGGTTTCGATATCGAGGTCGAAACCTCCAACCAGAATCCTCCGTTTTATTCGGCCTACACCCTGCACGGCGACGACAAGGGCGGCGGCAGCAAGGTCAGTTCCGAATGCACGCTGGCGCTCCGCGACATCGACGGCGTCCGCACCGAAATCGCCTATACCTCAACGGTTCACATCGTCGGCAAGCTCGGCAAATTTGCGGGCGGGGTGATGGAAAAATTCGCCGACAGCATCAATGACAAATTCGTCGCCGCCATCACCGAGCAGGTCAAAGTGGTCGATGACGCCGATGCGGCTGAACCCGAGGCCGAGGCGGGAACGCTCGGCAAAATAAAATCATTTTTCAAGAAAAAGAAACCCACCGAAGCGGCTGAATGCGCTTCGGCCTAGCTTCAAGGCTGGCTTGACGGAGCCAGTCAGAAATCACCGCAGTTTCGGAGGAGGAGCAACTACGTGAGCAATTTAGCAATCAATCAGAATTCCCTGAAACCGGGGAAATGGGTCAGATCAACCTGCAAGATGTGTTTGCACACCTGTTCGATCCGGGTGCACGTCAGCAGCGATGGCGTCATCAACAAGATCGAAGGCGACCCGAGCAACCCGGCCAACGCTGGCAAACTCTGCCCCAAGGGCAATTCCGGCATCATGCGCCATTACGACCCGCAGCGTTTCAAGCAGCCGCTGCGCCGCACCAATCCGCAAAAAGGCCCCGGCATCGACCCGAAATGGGTGCCCATCAGTTGGGAGGAAGCCTTTGACATCACGGCGCGCGAAATCAAGAAATCGCTCGACGAAGACCCGCGCAAAATCCTGCCCTCGCTTGAAGATTTCCAGAAAATGCACATCTGGAACTGGCCGCTGGCCTTCGGCAACCACAATTTCTACCAGTCGGGCGGCACCATGTGCGGCGGCGCTTATCACCCGCTCAACGGTTACATCCACTCCTCCTTTGGCGCGGTCAATGACGCCAAATATTGCAATTACTGGATCAGCAACGGCGCGGGCGACGGTTTTTCGTCGCACCTGCACGCTGCGTCGCAATCGCACTGGGTCGCCAAAGCGCGTGTCGAGCGCGGCATGAAAGTCGTCTCGGTCGAACCGCGCATGTCGATTGCCGGGGCCAAGGCCGAAGAGTGGATTCCCATCCGCCCGGCGGCGGATCGCCATTTCGCCATGAGCATGAGCCATGTGCTGGTCAACGAAGGGCTGTGCGATTACGTCTTTCTGCGCAAGGACACCAACGCGCCCTATCTGGTCGGGCCGGATCAACGCTTCGTGCGCGACGCCAGCGGGCAGATTTGCGTCTGGGATACGGCCAGCAACAGCGCCAAGCCGTGGAATGATCCCAGCCTGAAAAACGAAAACCTCGCGCTCGAAGGCGAGTATGTGGTCAATGGCGTCCAATGCCGCCCCGCATTCCAGATGTACAAAGACATCCTCAAGGAAGCGACACCCGAGGCGATGGAAAAAGTCACCACCGTCCCGGCGGATACGGTGCGTCGCATCGCCCGCGAATTCGCCAAAGAGGCGCGCATCGGCGAAACCATCACCCTGCCCGATGGCCGCACCGTGCCTTTCCGCCCCGCCGCCTACAACTACTACCGTGGCGCTCAGGGCCGCAAAACCGGCATGATGACCAATCAGGCTTTCCAGTTGGTCAATATGCTGGTCGGCAATATCGACCATCCCGGCGGGCGCTGCGGCGTCACCCTGACCGATGGCAGCATCGACAACAATCACTGCCATCCGGGCGAATGCGGGCAGATGCTCGGCATCCCGCACCAGCTTGGCCACATGCCGCCGTTTTCCTGGCCGCCCAACGAATACCACCTGGCTGGCTTCTTCCCGGTTGGCGTCAACGGCCCGCACCTCAACATGCTGTCTTATGCCGAGCCGGAAAAATACGGTTCGACCTTCACCCCCGACGTTCTGGTGAACTGCCATTCCAACCCGATCTGGTCGATTCAGGGGCCGCGCGACAAATGGTTGCAGTTTTTGCGTGACATGCGCTTCATCGTCTGCGTCGATGTCATTCCTACCGAAATGACCGATTTCGCCGACATCATCCTGCCCTCCAGCGATTATCTCGAAACCTGGAACGGCACCATGATCGAACCGCCCTACACCGAAGGCATCTGCTTCCGCCAGCCAGCGACGACGCCGATTTACGACACCAAGAGCGAAGAAGAAATTTTCTACGAAATCTCCGAGCGCCTTGGCATCCTCGATCAGTACAACGAAGTCATCAATCTGGTCCTCGGCTTCAACCAGAAACCGCATCTCAAACTCGAACCGGGCAAGAAGTACACCGACCGCGACATCGCCGGACGTGTCGGCGAACTGTGGAACGACAAGCCGATCGAGTGGTACATGGAGCACGGCCACTCCTCGACCGAGAAGCGTCTCGACAAGTGGTATCGCCCCTGGGAGGGGATGCGCCTCCTCTTTTACATCGAAGATCTCGTCATCCAGCGCGAAACCCTGCGCCAGCAATTTGAAGAGGCCAAGGTGCCGTTCCGTGACGAATGGCCGTTCGACGACTACCAGCCGTTGCCGACCACGGTGCTCGACCCGATTCATCTGGAGCCTGCGGAATACAACCTCTACGCCATCACCTTCAAGGATATTCAGATGAATTTTGGCGAAAGTCTGAGCAACCCGTGGATCAAGGACATCACTTACCGCGATCCGGTGCATACCGGCCTCCTGCTCAACCGGGGGACGGCGAAAAAACTTGGCCTCAGCGATGGCGATGTCGTGCTCGTCGAATCGCCCTACGGCAAGCTGTATGGCCGCCTGACGACGACCGAGGCGATGCACCACGAAACCCTCGGCGTTTCCAACGCGCTGTCGCGCACCAAGAGCGAAAACCGCTCGGTGCTCATGGCGGGCGGTCACTACAACGATCTCCTGCCCTACGACATGCGCAATACCGACGGCGCGACCGGCCAGCCGGAAACCAGTTGCCGGGTAAAACTGACCCGTCTCGACGATTGGCCCGATTTCCTCAAAGAAGGCTCCACCGTCTATGACCTGGTCGATTCGATCAGCAACGCCAAAGGCAAGGGAGGGACACACTGATGGCCAAGATGGGAATGGTCTTCGACCTCAAAGCCTGCATCGGCTGCAATGCCTGTGTGGTCGCCTGCAAGCAGGAAAACTCCCTGCCCGACGGCGTGTTTTTTACGCGCACCTTGAGTCATGAATTCGGCGAATATCCGAACGTCAAGCGCGTCTATATCCCGACCATCTGCAATCAATGCGAAGAAGCGCCGTGCGAGAAAGTCTGCCCGAGCGGCGCCACCACCACCCGCGCCGACGGCATCGTCATGGTCGACCGCAACAAGTGCATCGGTTGCAGCAGTTGCGCCGTGGCCTGCCCTTACGACATGCGCACCATGCTCGACCCGGTACTGTTTACGCGCGGCCTGTTCGGCGATGGCACGTTGACGCCCTTTGAACAGCAAGGTTACGGACGTTTCGCGCCCGGCACCTCGGTCAAGTGCGACTTTTGCAGCGAGCGCGTCGACGCCGGGTTGCAGCCAGCCTGTGTGCACACCTGCCCGACCAACGCCCGCATTTTTGGCGACCTCGACGACCCGCACAGCGCGCCCAGCGTTCTCATCCGCGAACGCAAGGGGCGGCAGCCGCTGGCGGAAAAAAACACCAAGCCAAAAGTCTGGTACATCGACTGAACCGTATATTCAAAATTCAAGGTGGATTCATGATGACGCAAACGGATGCTCGTCTGGTCGGCAACTCCTTCAAACTGGGTTACCGCTTCCAACGCTACTGGGATCTCTCCATCGCCCTCGCCTTCTTTTTCGCCGAAACCGGCGCGGGCCTCTTCCTCGTATCGTTTTACTTCAATTTCACGGCGGGCATG
>JAITWU010000327.1 GCA_031285115.1 Azonexus sp.
ACCCGCAGCAAGGTCGAGATCGAATACATCGACGCCGAAACCATCGAAAAAGACGGCCCCGGCGTGCTGGCGAGCATCGACGCCATTCTCGTCCCCGGCGGTTTTGGCCGGCGCGGCACCGAAGGCAAAATCGCCGCCATTCGCTACGCCCGCGAAAACAAAGTGCCTTTCCTCGGCATCTGTTTGGGGATGCAGATGGCGGTCGTCGAGTTCGCCCGTGATGTTGCCGACATGAAGGCTGCGCATTCGACGGAGTTCGTCGCCGATACGCCCTACCCGGTGATCGGTCTGATTACCGAATGGCTCGATGCTTCCGGCAAGGTCGAAAAACGCGGTGAAGATTCCGACCTCGGCGGCACCATGCGCTTGGGCGCCCAGATTTGCCATCTCGCCGAAGGCTCGCTCGCCCGTTCCATTTACGGCGCGGCGGAAATCACCGAGCGCCACCGCCACCGTTACGAAGTCAACAACACCCTGCTCGCCCGGCTCGAAGAAAAAGGGCTGATCGTCTCCGGTCGCGCGCCCGGCACCGATCTGTGCGAAGTGATCGAACTGCCGACCGACGTTCATCCGTGGTTCCTCGCTTGCCAGTTCCACCCGGAATTCACCTCCAACCCGCGCCAGGGGCATCGCTTGTTCACCTCCTATGTGCAAGCGGCGCTGGCCCATCAACAGAGGAAAAAGCCGTGAAGCTGTGCGGTTTTGCCGCCGGGCTTGAGCAGCCCCTGTTCCTCATCGCCGGGCCGTGTACGGCGGAATCGGAGCAACTTTGCATCGACATCGCCGGGCAGATGAAGGAAATCTGCGCCCGGCTCGGCATTCCCTACATTTTCAAGGCGTCTTACGACAAGGCCAACCGCAGTTCCGGCCAGTCGGTGCGCGGCCTGGGGCTTGATGAAGGCTTGCGGATTCTCGCCGAAGTGCGCCGCCAGCTTGGCGTGCCGGTGCTCACCGATGTGCACGAAATCGGCCAGATTGCCGAAGTCGCCGCCGCTGTCGATGTTTTGCAGACCCCCGCTTTTCTTTGTCGGCAAACCGATTTCATCCATGCCGTCGCCGCCTGCGGCAAGCCGGTCAATATCAAAAAAGGCCAGTTTTTAGCGCCCGGCGACATGAAAAACGTCGTCGCCAAAGCCCGCGAAGTCAATGGCGGCGCGGACAATCTCATGGTTTGCGAGCGCGGCGCATCATTTGGCTACAACAATCTGGTTTCCGACATGCGCTCGCTTGCCATCATGCGCGAAACCGGCTGCCCCGTCGTTTTTGACGCGACCCACTCGGTGCAATTGCCCGGCGGCCAGGGCGCAACTTCCGGCGGCCAGCGCGAATTCGTCCCGGTGCTGGCGCGGGCGGCGGTGGCGGTCGGCATTTCCGGCCTCTTCATGGAAACCCATCCGTGCCCGGAAAAAGCTTGGTCGGACGGCCCGAATAGCTGGCCGCTGGCGCGTATGGAAAGTTTATTGACGACGCTGGCGGCGCTCGACAAAGCAACGAAAGCGGCGGGTTTTGAGGAATTGCGGTAATCTCTTTGTCATTTGGTTTTCGTTTAACAAGGAAAAACTATGAGTTCAATCGTTGATGTCGTCGCCCGTGAAATTCTCGATTCACGCGGCAATCCCACCGTCGAAGCCGATGTCCTGCTCGAATCCGGCGTCATGGGCCGCGCCGCCGTGCCTTCCGGCGCATCCACCGGCTCGCGCGAAGCGATCGAGTTGCGCGATGGCGACAAAAGCCGCTATCTCGGCAAAGGCGTCATGCAGGCGGTCGAAAATATCAATACCGAAATCTGCGAGGCGATCATCGGGCTGGACGCTCAGGAACAAGCCTTCATCGACCAGACGATGATTGAACTCGACGGCACCGAAAACAAATCGCGCCTCGGCGCCAACGCCATCCTCGCCGTCTCGATGGCGGTTGCCAAAGCCGCCGCCGAAGAATCGGGGTTGCCGCTCTACCGCTACTTCGGCGGCATGAGTCCGATGCAGATGCCGGTGCCGATGATGAATATCGTAAACGGCGGCGCGCACGCCAATAACAGCCTCGATATTCAGGAATTCATGGTGATGCCGGTCGGCGCCAACACCTTCCGCGAGGCGCTGCGCTGCGGCGCGGAAATTTTCCATGCCCTGAAAAAACTCCTCGACAAAGCCGGTCATTCGACCGCCGTCGGCGACGAAGGCGGCTTCGCCCCCAATCTCGGCAGCCATGCCGACGCCCTGCGCATGATCGTCCAGGCCGTCGAAGCGGCAGGCTACGTGCCGGGGCAGGATGTGCTGCTGGCCCTCGACTGCGCCGCTTCCGAGTTTTACAAAGAGGGCAAATACCATCTGGCTGGTGAAAACCTGCAACTCACTTCCGCCCAGTTCGTCGATTACCTCGCCAATCTCGCCGACCAGTTCCCCATCGTTTCGATCGAGGACGGCATGGCCGAAGGCGACTGGGATGGCTGGAAGCTCCTGACCGAGCGCCTCGGCAAAAATGTCCAGATCGTCGGCGACGACCTCTTCGTGACCAATACCAAAATCCTCAAGGAAGGTATCCAGCGCGGCGTCGCCAATTCCATCCTGGTCAAGATCAACCAGATCGGCACCCTGTCGGAAACCTTCGCCGCCATTGAAATGGCCAAGCGCGCCGGTTACACGGCGGTCATCTCGCACCGTTCGGGCGAAACCGAGGATAGCACCATCGCCGACATCGCCGTTGGCTTGAATGCCGGGCAGATCAAGACAGGTTCCCTGTCGCGCTCCGACCGCATCGCCAAATACAACCAGTTGCTGCGGATCGAGGAAGATTTGGGCGACACCGCCTCCTACCCTGGCCGCGAGACCTTCTACAACATCCGCTGACCTCCCATGCGCTGGCTGACGGGCGGCCTCGCCGCCCTCATCATCCTCCTGCAATACCCGCTGTGGCTGGGCAAGGGGGGCTGGCTGCGGGTCTGGGAGAACGACCATCAGCTACAGGCGCAAAAAGAAGTCACACGCAGGCTCGAAATCAGAAACGCCGGGCTGGACGCCGAAGTCCGCGATTTGAAGCAAGGCTACGACGCCATCGAAGAACGGGCGCGCTTCGACTTGGGCATGATCCGCCAGGACGAAAAATTCGTGCAGATTCCCGACAAAGCGCCGGGCAAATAGCCCGCCGAATCAAAGGCGTCGACCCCGGCCTGTGCCTCGGCTAGAATCGACTCGCTGGTCCCGACGACTGCGCTTCAGGAGAAACCCCATGCTGCTCAAGGCTGGCGAAACCGCACCAAGATTTGCCTTGCCCGACGCCGACATGGAGACGGTTGATCTGGCGGCGTATCTCGGCCAAAAGCATCTCGTCCTGTTCTTTTACGCCAAGGACGGAACGCCTTGCTGCACAAGGGAAGCCACCGATTTTTCGGATCACGAAAAGGATTTTGCTGAAGCGGACTGCGTGGTTTTCGGCATCAGCCGCGACGATTGTCTGGCCCATGCTGAATTCTGTGACCGCGAAGGCATCGGCATCGCCTTGCTGTCGGATGCCGACGGCGCGGTTTGCCAGCAGTACGGCGTCTGGCAGGAGCGGGAGGCTGGCGGCCAGAAAAAATGGGGCGTCGTCCGCTCCACCTTCATCATCGACCGTGGCGGCGTCATTCGCCACGCGCTCTACAACGTCAATTACAAAGGCCATGCGCTGGAAGCGCTGCGCCTCGTCAAGGAACTGAATACATGAACATGCGGGTTGCCAAAGATACCGTCATCACCCTCGATTACCACGTCACCGATCCCGATGGCGATATCGTCGATGAAGGACGCGAACCGATCATCTATCTGCACGGTGGCTACGACGATATTTTCCCGAAAATCGAAGAAGCCCTGCACGGCAAAAAAATTGGCGAATCCGTCCAGGTCAAGCTGCAACCGGACGAAGCCTTCGGCGACTACGACGCCGACATGGTGCAGATCGAATCGCGCGACGATTTTCCCAAGGAATTGCAGGTCGGGATGCAGTTTGAAGGCGGCCCGGAGGACGGCGACGAAGACGATTTCGTCATCTACCGCGTCACCGACATTGCCGACGATAAAGTCGTCCTCGACGGCAACCACCCTTTGGCTGGCATGGCGCTGATTTTCACCTGCACCGTCCGCACCATCCGCCCGGCCAGCGCCGAAGAAATCACCCACGGCCATGTGCATGAGCCGGATGATGATGAGGAAACCTGTCATTGAATCGGATTTGCTGATACTGCCCCAATGCCCGTTGCGACGGGCATTGTTGTTTTTGGCGAAAGCCAGCCAGCGGCGCTGATAAAATGACTGTACAAATATACAGTAATTTGCTAAATTGCTTCTGCAAGCGGTGGCAATGACGCGCTGCTTTTGACAAACAACTTTGGCGAGGGGCGGCATGAAACATATTCAGGCTTGGTTTGAACGAATCGCAGGTGTTTCGCGCGAAGAAATGGCGCGCTTGAAGCGGGCGCGGGAGATTTTTGCCGATGGCGGTAATGATCTGGACAGGCTCCGGCTGCCCGCCTGCTGGCGTCGGCCAGCGCGGGTGCGGCTGGGGCATTGAGGCGGGGTGGTGGCGGTTTCCACCGAACGCCCGGCCCGGATGGCAAGGACTGATTCAGCGCAGCAGATTTTTCAGCGCATACAGCGCTTCGAGCGCCTCGCGCGGCGTCAGGCTGTCGGGGTCGATGGCGGTCAGGCGTTCGATGGCCGGGTGCGGTTCCGCCGCTGTTGGTTCGGGCGGCGGGGGCTGGGCAAAGAGATCGGGTTGCAGCGGGTCGGTGGCGCGTTGTTCAAATTCACGCAACTGTTTGCGGGCGGCGCGCACGACGGCGGACGGAATGCCCGCCAGGGCGGCGACCTGGATGCCGTAGCTCTGGTTGGCCGGGCC
>JAITWU010000385.1 GCA_031285115.1 Azonexus sp.
GCGGCAGCATCGTCAATGTCGCCTCCATTCTCGGCGAGCGGGTGGCCGGGGGCGTCGCCCCCTATGCCATTTCCAAGGCGGCGATCATTCAGGCGACGAAAAGCCTGGCGCTTGAACTCGCGCGTTATGGCATCCGCGCCAACGCCATTCTGCCCGGCTACATCGTCACCGACCTCAACCGCGATTTTCTCGCGAGCGATGCTGGCGAGCGCCTGCGCGGCCGCATTCCGAGCCGCGCCTTCGGCCAGCCCGAACATCTCGACGGGCCGCTCCTCCTGCTCGCCTCCGCCGCTGGCAGCCACATGACGGGCGCTGTGCTCGCGGTCGATGGCGGTCATCTCGTCAGTTCTCTCTGAAAGCCAATGATGGAAGAAACACTGCGTCAGGCGCTGGCCGCCTTTATCGCCAAAGAAACCGGGGCCGCTGAGGCCCGGATCAGCGAAGCCAAACTGCTCACCGGCGGCGCGGTTCAGGAAAACTGGAAAGTCCAGGTCGACATCACCGGCGGCGCTTACGCTGGCGTGCTCGATGCCGTCATCCGCACCGATTCCGCCTCCGGCGGCGTTGCCGTCAGCCACAACCGGGCCGAGGAATACGCCCTGCTCAAAGCCGCTTTCGCCGCTGGCGTCACCGTGCCCGAACCGCTGTGGTTATGCGCCGACAAAGCGGTCATTGGCCGTCCCTTCTTCGTCATGCTCTGCATCGCCGGGACGGCTGCCGGTCACCTGCTGGTCAAGGACGCGCGTTACGGCGGCGACCGCGTTCAACTGGCCGAGCGGCTGGGCATGGAACTGGCGCGCATCCACTCGATTCGCCCGCCGCGCCCTGATCTCGCCTTTCTCGAATGGTACGAAGAAGCCCCGGCGCTGCATTCGGTGGGGCGCTTTCGCCGCTATCTCGACAGCCACGCCATTCCTCATCCGGCGCTCGAATGGGGCCTGCGCTGGCTGGAGCGGAACGCCCCGCCGCGCGGCGACATCGTTTTGAGCCACCGCGATTTCCGCACCGGCAATTACATGGTCGACGAGAACGGCTTGACCGGCATTCTCGACTGGGAATTTGCTGGCTGGAGCGACCCGCTCGAAGACATCGGCTGGTTTTGCGCCAAGTGCTGGCGCTTCGGGGCCAAAGGGCGCGAGGCGGGCGGCATTGGCGAGCGCGAGGATTTTTACCGCGGCTACGAAAAAATCTCGGGCCGCCGACTCGACCGCCAGCTTGTCCATTACTGGGAAGTCATGGCCCATGCCGCCTGGGCCATCATCGCCATCCAGCAAGCCGAGCGCCATGTTTCGGGCGAGGAAACCTCCCTCATGCTGGCCCTGACCGGCCATATCGCGCCGGAACTGGAATATGAAATCCTCACCATGACGGAGCCTGTCTGATGCGTGACCAACCAACCGGCGACCAGTTGCTCGCAACCGCCCGCGACCTGCTGCGCGAAGACGTGCTGCCCACGCTGTCGGGCAGCCAGCGCCACAATGCCCTGATGATCGCCAACGCCATGTCGATTGCCATGCGCCAACTGCAAAGCGGCGACGAACCGGAGCGTCGGGAATTGGCGGCGCTGGGCAAAATTTTGCCGCTGCCGGAAAGCCACGGCCTTGCCCTGCAACAGGCGCTGACGGAAGCCAATCGCGCCCTCTGCCGCCTGATCCGCGAAGGCCGGGCGGATTCGGGGCAAACGCGCGATCAAGTCCGGGCGCTTCTGCTGGAGACAACGCGGCAGCGCGTCGCCATCAGCAATCCCAAATATCTCGGATGAGCGGCCTGCCGGGAACGCTTTGTCGGCGGCGCATCTATCTCATGCGCCACGCCGATGTCTCTTATTTCGACGCGGCGGGCCAGCCGCTCGACCCGCGCCATGTGCCGCTCACCGAAACGGGCCGCCAGCAGGCCGCCGCCGCGGGCAAATTACTCGCCGCTGTCGCCTTCGACGCCGCCATTTGCTCCGGCCTTGCCCGCACCGAAGAAACCGCGCGTCTTGTGCTCGGCGAGCGGGATTTACCCCTGCGCCACGAACCCCGCTTCAAGGAAGTGAAAGCCGGGCGTCTGGCCGATATTCCGGCGGCGCGGCGCGAGCAGGTCATTGCTCATGCCTATGATGATGCGCCCCTGCCGGATGCCGCCTTCATGGGCGGCGAACGCTGGCGCGACGTGCAAACACGGGCGCTCGCCGCCTGGGACGATCTGTTTGCCGAAAACGCCTGGCTGAACCTGCTCCTTGTCGCGCACGACGCCATCAACCGGATTTTGCTCGCCCATATCGTTGGCGTGGGCCTCGCCGGACTCAGGGCTTTCGAGCAGGACCCGGCCTGTCTCAATATCATCGAAGTCGACGTCGCGGCGGGCCGCCCCCAACGCGCCTTCCTGCGCGCCGTCAATCTGGCGGCCTATGACCCGGTGCGGGCGGGCAGCCACCTCACGGTGCTGGAAAAAATATTGCGCCAGTACAAGCCGACAGACGGGGATCGGGCGAAAGCCTGAGCGGATTCCCGCACAGACGGGAACCCGGTCAACAGCCCCTATTTCTTCAGGCGCGGCAGCTTGAGACCTTCGAGGAAAACCTCGCACAACTGAGCCGCCATCTGCTCCGGCGGGGTTTGTTCGGCCAGGCGCGGATACCACTTGTAAGCCCAGTTGCACATCCCGAGAAAAGAGAGGGTGGTGATTTTCGGGTCAAATTTGCGGAATTGCCCGCTTTCCATGCCTTTGGTAATGATGCTGGTAATCCGCGCCAGGTATTCTTCGCGGCGTTTTTTGATCTGTTCCCGATGCTCAGGTTCGAGATCGCCGTAATGTTCCATGAAGGCGCGAACATAGCCGGGATGCTGCGATATTTCGCGCAACGCGATGGCGCAGGCTTTGATCAGTAATTCACCGGGATCGGAAGCCTTGGCGCTTTCGGCATCCATGCTGTCGTTGACCGCGCCCAGATGCAACTGGTGCATTTCAAAAAGAATGTCCGCCTTGCTGGCGAAATAATGGTAAAGCGTCGGTTTGCCCAAACCCACTTCATCGGCCAGCATCTGCATCGACATGCCGTGATAGCCGACCTTGTCGAACAAGGTGGCGCAGCACGCAATGATCTCCAACCGCTTTTCATCGTGCGTCACCTTGGCTGAACCCGCCTTTTTTTTCTTTTTGGCCTTCTGCGTCTGTTTCGTTTCCATGCAGCGATTTCCCCTAAAGCCTGATTTTGCGGCGGTTATTCTACCCTTTCCGACCGGTGCTACGGAGGCGATTTGTAACCTTGGCAAGGATTGTGTGGCCCCACGAAATGGAATCAGTCGGCCAGCCCGATGTCGCCGCAGGCGTGCGTCACCTTGAATTCCCGATGCGCGATGCGCCAGCCTTCCGGGCGCAATTCGAGGCGGTCGCGGTATTCGCCCCAGATGGTCAGGGTCTCTGTCCGGTACTGGCCGAGACCGGCATGGATCGACTGGAGCGAGCAAATCGAGCTGGCCTCGCCGCCCTCCGTCTCGATGCGCATATTGCCCAGCAGGTGCTGGGTCGGGCCGCAGCGGGCCAACGCCTCCCGGATCATGGCGACGATTTCGGCGCGGCTGCCGGGGCGTCCGAAACTGCCGTAATCCGCTGTCGCGCCGCTGGTGAAAACATCATCCAGCGTGGCCCAGTCACGATTGTCGAGGGCGCTGGCGTAAGCCATCAGGAGGCGCTCGATTTTTCTTTCTTCGAGCAACCCCGCGATGGCAAGGCGATCCATGTTTTAGACTGCGCCGCCCGCGCAAGCGTGTTGCCAGGCGGCTTTCGCCAGCGGCCTGATCAACGCCGCCATTTCCGACGCATTGCTGGCGGCGGCATTGCCGCTCAGGGCGCGCTGGGCGACGCCCTGCAAAATGGCGGCGACGCGGAACAGATTGAAGGCGCAATAAAAATCGACATTGCCGCTGAAGAGAAAACCGGTTCGCGCGCAATAGCGGTCGATATATTCCTGCATCGAGGGCAGGCCCAGCGCCTTGAGATCAGCGCCATTCAAGGTGCCGCGCGTATCGACGCCGGACGGGCGATACCATTCCATGGCGTGATACATCAGGTCGCCAAAGGGATGGCCGATGGTCGACAATTCCCAATCGACGATGGCGACAACGCGCGGCTCGACCGGGTGAATGAGCAGGTTGTGAAAGGAAAAATCACCGTGGACGATCGACGACAGGCCATCGTCGGGCGGCGCATTGGCTGGTAGCCAGGCCATCAATTTGTCCATTTCGGCGATGTCTTCCGTCTTCGACATCTCGTATTGCTTTGACCAGCGTCCGATCTGGCGCTCGAAATAATTGCCGGGCCGCCCGAAATCGCCGAGTCCGGCTGCTACGTAATCGACCGTGTGCAATTTGGCCAGCGTCGCATTGGCTGAATCGAAAACCGCTGCCCGCTCTTCCCGGCTCAGATCGGGCATCTGGCAATTCCAGAAGACCCGGCCCTGAACATGGCGCATAACGTAGAACATGCTGCCGATGACGCTTTCGTCCTCGCACAGCGCCAAGGCTTCCGGCACCGGCATCCCGTCGATTTGCGACAACGCTTTGATGACCCGGTATTCGCGGTCGACGGCATGGGCCGATTTGAGCAAAACGCCCGCTGGTTTGCGTCTGAGAACGTATTTGGCCGTTGGCGTGGTCAGCAGATAGGTGGGATTCGACTGGCCGCCGTCGAATTGTTTGATGGTCAATGGCCCGCTGTAGCCGGGAACCTTGTCACGCAGCCAGCTTTCGAGACGCGCTGCGTCAAAATGGTGACCACCGCGAATATCACTGACCTCCCCGATGTATTTTTTGGCATCCTGCCCCGGCTGGGCAGACTGGCTCTTGCCCGCAGGGCGGGCATCTGGCGCAATGATTTCTGACATGAATGATGGCGTGTGGATCGTTGAGAAGGTGAAAGCAGCAAGACGGCTGCGGGAATTGGGTTTCGCCCGTCCGGTCGGACTAATATTGAAACGATACTATCGACCGACCGGACGGGTGTCAAGCGGCGCGGGGCAAAAGTAGCGGGAAAATAGGCCAGGCCGGGCGTCATCGCCGTCGATGGTCATGTATTCCGGATTGCCGCCGGGGCGGGAATGACGGAGGGCGGGCATTAGAGCAGTTTCGTTTTATAGCCGCAACAATAGATAGCCGGACATCTGGATGATGGACGCTTCAGTTACAGAAGCCCACGGTTTGAAGATCCTCCCCATTCGCAGAATGGGGAGGGGGACCGCCCGCGTAGCGGGTGGTGGAGGGGTAAGCGGCAG
>JAITWU010000403.1 GCA_031285115.1 Azonexus sp.
ATGCCGCTGGCGAGATCGGAGAGCATGAAGGCGGCGGCGTTGCCGACTTCTTCGATGGTCACGTTGCGGCGCAGCGGGGCGTGGTGGGCGTTGTAGGCGAGGAGTTTGCCGAAATTGCCGATGCCGGAAGCGGCGAGGGTCTTGATCGGGCCAGCGGATACGGCGTTGGCGCGGATGCCTTCGGGGCCGAGGCAGAAAGCGAGATAGCGCGTGGCGGCTTCGAGACTGGCTTTGGCGAGGCCCATGGTGTTGTAGTTGGGCATCGTTCTTTCGGCCCCGAGGTAGGAAAGGGCGAGGACGGCGCTTTTGCGCCCCTGCATCATCGGTCGGGCGGCTTTGACGAGGGCCGGGTAGCTGTAGGAGGAAATTTCGTGAGCGATGCGAAAGGCTTCGCGCGAGATGCCGTTGAGGAAATCGCCCTCGATCGCATCGGTCGGCGCGTAGGCGATGGAATGCACCAGACCATCGAGACCATCCCAGGATTTGCCGAGTTCGCTGAAGACGGCGGCAATTTGTTCGTCACTGCTGACATCGAGCGGATAGGTCAGGGCGCTGTCGAATTCGCCAGCAAATTTGGTGATGCGGTCGAGAAAGCGGTCGTTCTGGTAGGTGAAAGCCAGTTGCGCGCCTTCGCGGTGGCAGGCTTTGGCGATGCCATAGGCGATGGAATGCTTCGAGAGCAGCCCGGTAATCAGAATCTTCTTGTCGGCAAGAAAGCCCATTCGTTATCTCCAAGGGGTTTAGCCGGGGGATTATAAAACATCACATATTGGGATAGGTTGGTCCTTCGCCGCCTTGCGGCGTAACCCAGTTGATGTTCTGGGTCGGGTCCTTGATGTCGCAGGTTTTGCAGTGCAGGCAATTCTGGGCGTTGATCTGCAAGCGCGGCTGGCCTTCCTCGCGGCCCAAAATTTCATAAACGCCCGCCGGGCAGAAGCGCTGTTCCGGCGCATCGTACTTGGCGAGGTTCACGGTAATCGGCACGGCGGCGTCTTTGAGATGCAGGTGGCAGGGCTGGTCTTCTTCGTGATTGGTGGCGGAGAGAAAGACTGAGGAGAGGCGGTCAAAGGTGATGACGCCATCCGGTTTCGGATAGTCGATCGGCGGGCAGTCGGCGGCGGGTTCCAGTTCGGCGTAATCCGGCGTATCCCGGTGCAGCGTCCACGGCGCTTTGCCGCGGAATACCGTTTGGTCGATGCCGAACATCAGCGAGCCGAATTTGAGGCCCTTGGCCATCCACGGCTTGAAATTGCGCGCTGCCTTCAGTTCGGGGTAGAGCCAACTGTTGCGGAACGCCTCCGGATAAGCCGTCAGTTCGTCGTGGCTGCGCCCGGCCAGGATGGCGTCGAAACACGCTTCCGCCGCCAGCGCGCCGGTTTTGATGGCGCAGTGCGAACCTTTGATGCGGGCGCCGTTGAGAAAACCGGCATCGTCGCCGACCAGCACGCCGCCGGGGAATGTGGTTTTGGGCAGGGCTTGCAAGCCGCCGGAAACCAGGGCGCGAGCGCCGTAGGAAATGCGTTTGCCGCCTTCGAGAAATTTCCTGATTTCGGGGTGCGTTTTGAAGCGCTGGAATTCCTCGTAAGGCGACAAATGCGGGTTTTTGTAACCAAGGCCGACGACGAGGCCGATGGCAATCTGGTTGTTTTCGAGATGGTAAAGAAAGCCGCCGCCGTAGGTATCCGGCTGCATCGGCCAGCCGCCGCTGTGGATGACGAGGCCGGTCTGGTGTTTGTCCGGCTGGATTTCCCACAATTCCTTGAGGCCGATGCCATAGGCTTGCGGGTCGACGCCGTGGTCGAGCTTGAATTTTGCGATCAACTCCTTGCCGAGATGGCCACGGCAGCCTTCGGCGAAAAAGGTGTATTTGCCGCGCAGTTCCATCCCCGCCTGAAAATTCGGGCCTTCCGAACCATCGCGCAGCCGCCCCATGTCGCCGGTGATGACGCCCTTGACGACGCCATCGTCGCCGTACAGAACCTCAGCGCCAGCAAAGCCGGGGTAGATTTCGACGCCCAGAGCTTCGGCCTGCTCGCCCAGCCAGCGGCACAGGTTGCCGAGCGAAATGGCGTAGTTGCCCTCATTATGAAAAGGCGGCGGCAAGAGCAGGTTGGGAATGCGCAGACTGCCCTGTTCGGTAAAAATGAAGAAGCGGTCTTCGGAGACCGGCGCATTGAGCGGCGCGCCTTTTTCCTTCCAGTCGGGGAACAGTTCGCTCAGGGCGCGCGGGTCCATGATGGCGCCGGAAAGAATATGCGCGCCGATTTCAGCGCCTTTTTCGATGAGGCAGACAGAAATGTCGCTCCCCTTTTCCGCCGACAGTTGCTTGAGCCGGATAGCTGATGCCAATCCGGCGGGGCCGCCGCCAACGATGACGACGTCGAATTCCATGGCTTCGCGTTCCATTTTGTCCCTCTCCTAGGTTATTGTCCGACTGCAAACCGATTACGGTACATGATGAAAAACCATTGGGCAAGCCTCGAAAAGGGTCAAATGGAGTCACCACACAAACTCGCGCATATCACGCATCTGCCCATTCGCTGGGGCGATCAGGACGCCTTCGGGCATGTCAACAACACCGTCTATTTCCGCTACATGGAGCAGGCGCGCATCGAGTGGATCGAGACCCTGGGCCTTGCCGACTGGTCGGGCAGCGAAGGGCCGGTGGTGATCCATGTCAGTTGCACTTTTTTGAAGCCGATGACTTACCCCGGCACGGTCGAAGTCCGCACCTCGGTGGGCAAGCCGGGGCGTTCCAGCTTCCAGACCTATATCGAGATGCGGATTGATGGCGAACTGTTCGCCGAAGGCACGAGCAAGATCGTCTGGACCAACCGGCAGACCGGCAAATCCATCCCACTGCCCGAATACCTGCGGGCGGTGCTGGAAGCGGGGTAAACTCCGGGCCATCGTCCCGCCTGCCAAACTGCCATGAGCCAACGAAAAATCTGGGAAAAACTGCTGTCGGCTGAACGTCCGGGCGCTGGCAAAGCGCCGGGGTCGCCCGAGCGCACCGCCTTCCAGCAGGATTACGACCGTATCGTCTTTACCTCGGCCTTTCGCCGCCTCAAGGACAAAACCCAGGTTTTTCCGCTATCGAAAAGCGATTACGTGCGCACGCGCCTGACGCACAGCCTCGAAGCCAGTTGCGTCGGTCGTTCGCTGGGCGCGGTGGTGGGCCGCGAAATCATCGCCCGGCACGGCTTGCAGCATGTCGAATCGGGCGATTTCGGGGCGATCGTCGCCGCCGCCTGCCTCGCCCACGACATCGGCAATCCGCCCTTCGGCCATGCCGGAGAAGACGCGATCCGGGAATGGTTCCGCACCTCCGGCCTGCTCGAAAAACACCCCTTTTCGCCAGCGCAGCGGGCTGATTTCGAGCAGTACGAGGGCAACGCCCAGGGCTTTCGCATCGTCACCCGCCTGCAAAGCCCGGCCAATCCCGGCCTGCAACTGACCAGCGCGGTGCTGGCGACCTTTACCAAATACCCCCGGCCATCGGCGCTCGATGTTGCGCTCGATGGCAAAAGCGGCAAAAAATTCGGCTTCTTCCAGCACGACGCCGCATCCTTCCGCGCCGTCGCCGCCTCCACCGGGCTGGTCGAACGCCTCCCCGGCACGGCCTGGCGGCGGCATCCGCTGGCTTTTCTCGTCGAAGTGGCGGACGACACCTGCTATCTCATCGTCGATCTCGAAGACGCCGCCAAACTCGGCTTCGTCCCCTACCGCGACGCCGAATGCCTGCTCGCCGACCTCGCTGGCGACAGCGTGCGCGGCGGGCGCATCGAGCGCCTGCGCGACCCGAAAGAACGCCTTGAATACCTGCGCGCCAAAGCCATTGGCCGGTTGCTCGACGCCGCCGCCGCCGTTTTTCTCGAAAATGAGGAGGCCATCCTCGCCGGTCGTTTCGACGACGACCTGCTCGAACAATCGCCCGTCTCCATCCCCCTGCAAGCCGTTTTGAAACTCGCCAAGGAAACCATCTACACCGCCCGCCCGGCGCTGGAAATCGAAACCGCCGGTTTTGAAGTGCTCGGCGCCCTCCTCGAACGCTTCACCAGCGCCGTCGAAGCCGGGGCCGGGCAGGGCCGGATGACCACCCGCGAGCGCATGTTGCTCAAACTCCTGCCCGCGCAATTCCTCGGTCACGGCGGCGTGCCCGATCCCGACCCTTACATCCGCCTCCTGCAAATCGCCGACTTCGTCGCTGGCATGACCGATTCTTATGCGGTAGACCTCTACCGCAAGCTCAGGGGCTTTGATTTACCGGCTTGAAACAGGAAAAAATGGAAATCATCAATACCGCTGACCGCATCGACATTCCGCCAGTCGGCCTGGGCGATGAATTTTTCATGCGCGAGGCGCTGTCACTGGCGCGGGCGGCGGAATGTCTTGGCGAGGTGCCGGTCGGCGCGGTGGTGGTGTGCGACGGGGTGATTGTCGGGCGCGGCTTTAATTCGCCGATTGGCGACAGCGACCCGACGGCACACGCCGAAATCGCCGCCCTGCGCGACGCGGCGCGTAATTGCGGCAATTACCGGCTGCCCGGCTGCGAGTTGTTCGTTACCCTCGAACCTTGCGCCATGTGCGCCGGGGCCATCATGCACGCGCGCATCAGCCGCGTCGTTTATGGCGCCCGCGACGCTAAAACCGGGGCGCATGGCAGCGTCGTCGATCTGTTTGCCGTCGAGCGGCTCAATTACCACGCGCAAATCGAAGGCGGCGTGCTGGCGGCGGAGTGCGGCAATTTGCTGTCGCAGTTCTTTGCCGCCCGGCGGCGGAAAAATCCGTGAAACTGCTGGTTTCGGTGGCGCGGCAACGCTTGTCGGTTGTCGATGAAGCTGGCGCAACGCTGCGTGAATATGCGGTGTCGACGGCCAAGGCGGGCGTTGGCGAAGCGTTCGGCAGTTTTCGCACGCCGCGCGGGCGGCATCTCATCCGCGCCAAAATCGGGGGCGGGCTGCCGGAAAACACCGTTTTCGTCCGCCGCCGCCCGACCGGCGAAATCTGGACGGCGGAACTGGCCGCGCAATTTCCCAACCGCGACTGGATTCTTACCCGCATCCTGTGGCTTTCCGGCTGCGAGCCGGGGCGCAACCGTTTGGGCTGCGTCGATACCATGCGCCGCTATGTGTACATCCACGGCAGCCCGGAACCGGCGGAGATGGGCGTGCCGGGTTCGCATGGCTGCATTCGGATGCAGAATGGCGACATCATCGAATTGTTCGATCTGACGCCGTGTTATACGGCGGTGGAGATCAGTGAGGATTGACGCGCGGCTGGTTTTTTGCGCCGCGCCGACAACGGCAAATCACCTTCTGGCCCGGCCTCGCGCCAGCAATTCGAGCATTGCCCGATCATAGGCGTTGTTGATTTCCTTGCTTTTCTCCTCGCACAAAGCACGCAGTTCCGGCCCCAGGGAAGC
>JAITWU010000034.1 GCA_031285115.1 Azonexus sp.
CCGGTCGCGCACCGCCTGCTGCAATTCGGGAGCGACCCATTCCCCCAGTTTGGCGGCCAGCAGTCGGGGATAAACCGGCAGCCGGGGCAGCAGGGATTTACCGGCGTTTTCCGTTTCCCGCTCCAGTTGCCGGACGTGCGGCCAGGGCGCTTCCGGATTGACGTGATCGACGGTGACGGGCGAAATGCCGCCAAGATCGTTGATCCCGGCGCGGATCAGCTCGCCTGTCGCGCCCGGCGAAAGATTCGGCGGCGCCTGGATATTGGCCTCAGCGCCAAAAATGATCCGGGCGACAGCAATGGTCCAGCACAGGTCTTCGAGAGAAGGCTCCGCCGCCTGCGCCATTTTGGTGCCGGGTTTGCGCCGGAAGTTCTGGATGATGATTTCCTGTAGATGACCATAGCGGTCATCGAGGTCGCGCAGGGCGAGCAGGCTCTCGATGCGCTCCCGCCGGGTTTCGCCCAGACCGATGAGAATGCCGGAGGTAAACGGGATTTTTAATTCGCCCGCCGCCGCGATCATGGCGAGACGCGCCGCTGGCTCCTTGTCGGGCGAACCGTGATGCGGCCCGCCCGGCGCGCCCAGCCGGGGCGCTGTCGCTTCCAGCATCAAGCCCGGCGAGACCGAGAGCGGGCGCAGCAAGCGCAAATCATCGGCGCTCATGACGCCGGCGTTGATGTGGGGCAGGAGGCCGGTTTCGCGCTGCACCAGCCCGGCCATTTCGGCCAGATAGGAGATGGTCGTCTCATGCCCGAGGGCGCGCAGCGCGGCGCGCGCCGCCGGATACCGCAGTTCGGGTTTGTCGCCGAGGGTAAACAGCGCCTCGTGACAACCGGCGCGCGCTCCGGCGCGGGCGATTTCCAGTATTTCGCCGGGCGTCATATAGAGCGGCGTCTCCTTGCCCGGCGTTTTGGCGAAGGTGCAGTAATGGCAGACATTCCGGCAGAGCTGGGTGAGCGGAATGAAGACCTTGGGCGAATAGGTCACGATCGAACCGTGACCACGGTCACGAATTTCGGCAGCCCGCGCGAGGAGGGCGTCGAATTTGTCGCAATCAGCCAAGGCCAATGCCCCCTGGGCGTCGGGACGATCCGCGCCGAGCAAACTGTCAAAAAGCAAATTCATCGCTTGCCAAGCCCTGTCTCAATTTTTCAAGCGCCTGCTGTTCCGCCCGCCCGCCCCAAGGCAATCGCAAGAATGCTTTTGGCATTTACTGGCGGCGGGCAACTATTCTCATTTGCCGCAAAAAAACCCTCTCCCATCAAGGGAGAGGGGAATGTCGAGCGTTGCCGGGCATAGCGATTCATGCAACTGCCATTCATGCGATTGCCCTGGCGTCCGCCCGACTCGCCATTACCGGGCGACACCGCACAGCCTGAGGATGACCTCGATGTACACCTTGACGATGTCAACCATGTCGCCGATGTGCACATGCTCGCCCTGCTGGGTGGAAAAACCGCCGCCGCCGGTGCGAATCCGTCCGGCTGAACCGTAGTTGACCGTCGGGATGCCATAGCGGTTCATGTGGGCGGCATCGCTGTACCAGGTTTCGGTGCCCATTTTTGGCGCTTGCCCCAACTGGTTGGTATGGGCGGCGATGATGCTGGTGACCAGATCGTGATCGTCGGGAATGGAGGTGCCGGGGGCGGAGAGGAAAATCTCGGCCTTCGTCCCTTCGAGATGCGGATTGGCCTTGACGACACTCTTGATGAGGTCGCGCACTTCGTTGAACGCCTGCACCGGCAGGACATCGGGAATGGTTCGCACGTCGAGATAGATGACGCAGTTGTCCGGCGTCCGCGCGCCGCGCCAGGGCCAGCCGCCCTCGATGGCGGAAACATTGACCCGTGGCGTGAAATCGCCCATCCGGTTGCGCTCGCAGTAGCCGGGAATCCACTCGTGGATGGCGTCAAGCACGAGACGCGCCTTGTTGATGGCGTTGCGCTCGACCTGCGACCAGGCGGTGTGGATCAACTGCCCCGGCACCGTGATCTTGATCCAGGTGGTGCCGCAATGGCGCGGAATCAGCATCATGTTGGTCGGCTCGCCGAGGATGCAGTAATCGGCGACCGCGCCGTGGGTGATGGCGTACTTGGTGCCGACGCCATAGCCCTGATACTGGCGGCCCTCATAGTCGTTGACCGGGGCTTTTTCGATTTCCCCGGCGACGGCGGCAATGACGACATCGCCGCCGAGCTTGATGCCAGCCTTGCGGATGGCTTCGACGGCGGTGACGTAATTGGCCAGGGCGAACTTCATGTTGAAGGACCCCATGCCGTAGATCCACTCGTCGTCGACCAGGGTGCCCTTGCACTGGTAGCCGATCCCGCGGTGCGCCTGTTCCGGGCCGAAGGAGGTATCGAGGTGGCCGTTGAACATCAGCGACTTGCCGCCGCCTTCGCCTTGCAGGCGGCCAACGGCGTTATAGCGTTCGTCGCCGATGGGTTGCAGGGTGGCGTCGAAGCCGGAGGCTTTGAGCACCTCGTGATAGGCGCGGGCGACATCGCCCTCGTAGCCGGTCGGGCTGGGGATGTTGGTCAGGTCGATGGTCAGGTTGACCAAGCGGCTGCGATCAATCAGATCCGTCGCTTTTTTGATGAGGTCTTGGGAAACGGGGTTGGTCATGGCGTGTCTCACCGGGTTAGTCGACAATGAAAGTCGTCAGCGTGCCGAGCTTTTCGACCTTGCAGTCGATGCGGTCGCCATTCTTGAGATACTGCTGGCTCTTGGAACCGGCGATGACGCCCGGCGGGCTGCCGGAAGTAATCACATCACCCGGTTCGAGCGTGATGTTCGACCACCACGAAACCATGTCAGCGATCTTGTAATGGACATTGCCGGTATTCGAGTTCTGGCGCTCCTCGCCATTGAGCGTTAGCACCATGCTGAGGTTGTTGACATCGCCAACCTCGTCCAAAGTGACCAGATGCGGGCCGAGCGGGCAGGAGCCATCAAAGCTCTTGCCGAGCAGGATGACCTTGTTGGAATGCTCGCGCGCCTGAATGTCGCGCGCCGAAAGGTCATTGAAAATGGTCAGGCCAGCGACATAATCGAGCGCCTTTTCCGGCGGCACCCGGAAAGCCGTCTTGCCGATGATGATCCCGACTTCGATTTCATAATCGAGTTGCTTGGTGAAATGGGGAATCTTGACCGAGGCATTGCTCGGCACGACGCTCGAAGGCGCTTCAAGAAAGCCGGTCGGATGCTCGAAATGGAAACCGCCCCAGTTGTGGGATTGCCACTCGGGTTCTTTCCAGGTGGTCAGTTCGGAGAGGTGGGCGGGGAAGTTGCACGAGGTGTGCAGGATCTTGCCCGGTCGCGGCACCGGGGCCTGCAAATCGACATCCGCCGGAGGAATCACGTTGGACTGGCCGAGCGCGGTGCGCTTTGCCAATTCACGGGCGCGGGCGAGCGCCGGGTCGCCTTGCTCAAGGAAGGGAATCATTGCCTGCGGCAAAGCGCCGTTGCTTGCCCCATGCAGATCGAGAAAACCGCCATCGGCCAGCACCACGCCAATGGTCGCCTTGCCGCTCGATTTGATCTTAAAGCTTGCCAGTCTCATCTATACCTCGCTTTGAATATTCGATAGACCCCGCGCCGATGGCGCGGGGCAAGTGCAACCGTGATTGCAACCGCAGCCAGACTCAGGCCGTAACCGCCGGGCCGGGCTTCAATTTGGGCAGGACTTCCGCGCCCATCAGACGAATCGTTTCCAGATTGTCTTCGACCGAAGCGCCAACCACTTCGAGCAAGGGCAGATTGAGACCGGAATCGACCAGTTCCTGAGTGATTTCCAGACACTCTTCCGGCGTGCCGGAAATGACGGTGAAGCGGCGCATCATTTCGTCGGTCACCAGATGCGTCACCTTGTCCTGGGTGCCCTCGGCAATCGCCTTGCGGAACGGCGCCCAGGCGCTGTCGGGCAGCCCGGAGCCAGCCAGGATCACGTCATTTTTGATATTGCGGATCTTGTTGACGATATAGGTGCCGGTGTAGCTGCGCGTTGCATTGCGCGCCTTGTCGCCGTCGCGGGAGCAGGCGCAGAGAATCACGCCGCCGACCGGGAAATCATCCGGCAAGGCGCGGCCAATGCCCGCCGCGCCCTGCTTCATGTTGTCGATGGCGTACTTGACGAAGGGCGGCGAAGTCAGGCCAGCCAGCAACATGCCGTCGCTTTCCTTGCCGGAAAGTTTTTGCATACCGGGGCCGGTGGCGCCGACATAAATGGGAATATTGGTGCGCAGCCCGCGCCCGGCGCGATCAAACGCTGGCATCGACGACTCATAGTGCTGCCCCTTGTAGGCGTATTTCTGGCCGCTGAAAACGCGGCGCATGATTTCCATCGACTCATGGTGCACCGCGACCGGGCGCATTTTCTCGATGTCGTATTCGAGATACTCGATACCGACCTTGCCGACGCCGATGCCCATGATGAAGCGGCCATTGGAAAGCTCGTCGATGCCCGCCGCCTCGGACGCCTGAATGGTCGGATGGCGCATGTAGGGTGAGGTGATGCCAAGACCGACCGGAATGGTTTTGGTGGCTTCAGCGACCACGGCCAGGGTGGTGAAACAGCCGCGCGCTTCCAGACCGTACTGGCGGAACCAGTGATAAGCCTCGGCAATCCAGAAGCCGCCGGACATGTTGGAGGCTTCGGTTTGCGCCGCATAGGCGCGGATCGCCGACAGCGGTTCGTATGATTTGAAGATGACGCCCATCTTGGGCTGGACAGTCTTGGACATAGAGATTAGCTCCACAAAATTTGAACACACCCGACGAAGAATATTGAGTTGAGCAAATCAAAGGCTGCCGATTTGCCGCAACGTGGGGGCATCTTATTGACCGGGGTTCCGGCGGTCTTGCCCGTCCGGGCGGAGTAGATTGACCGGCAGTGCAAGCCCGGCGGCGATGGCGAAGCGCCCGAAAAAACAGCCGCAAACCCAGTCGGACGCGCCCGTTTCACCGATGCGCCGCCGTTGTTGCGCAAAATCGCGGCGCAGAAATGCGGCGCTCTTGCATCGTCAGTCAAGTCCATCGGCATTGAAAGTCATGAAACGCGCGGTGGCAAATGCCAGACTCGCTCCGCCAAGGAGGCTCCAATCAAAAATAGCGAGAGAGGAAACAGCGGTGGAGACAATCACAAAAGAACGAGAGGCGAGATGAAACGCCTGATCAGAGTCATTTTGGCCGTCACGCCCTGGCTGATCATCGCGGGATTGTTATGGGCCGGATTATTCATCAAGCCGCAGCCGGTAGGGCAGACGGTACAACCGCCGGTATTGGAGCAGCGGGACTACTACTACGGGCTGGCGGTATTGCCGGGGCAGAAGCGGTGGTTGGCTGGCTCGAACGGCAAGATCATCCAGATTGACGGCGAAGGGCGCATCACCCTGCTCGCGCCGGGTCACAAGCAAACCCTGCAAGACATCGCCGTCTGGGACGAAACGCAGAGCGTCGCCGTCGGCAACGAAGGCATCATCCTGCGCAGCGCCGATGGCGGCAAAAGCTGGCAGGAAGTCCCGGACGTTCCCAAATCCGAAATCGCCAACAAACTCAACCGGGTGCGCCTCGGGCCAAATGGTCTCGCCATCGCCACCGGCGAAATGGGCGCTCTGCTTGAAACCACAGACTACGGCCAACACTGGCGGCGGCTACGCCCGGAAGAAGACCAGGCCTGGAACGACGTTGCCCTCTTGGCTGACGGCAAACTCCTTGCCGTTGGCGAATTCGGCCACATCGCCATCAGCCATGACGGCGGCGCCACCTGGGCCGACAGCAAAACCCCGGTCGAAGTCTCACTCATGTCGGTTGCTTTCCGCGACCCGAAAAACGGCCTCGCCGTCGGCCTCGAAGGCACCGTGCTGCTCACCGCCGATGGCGGCGAAAGCTGGACACAGCTTGAAACCACCGCCCGCGAACACCTCTACGACATCACCTGGGACGCCGCGCACAACCACTGGATTGGCGCTGGCAGCCTTGGCCGCTGGCTGACCGTCGCCACCGACGGCCAGATCGCCAGCGGCAGGCTCGACGCCCAGGACCTCACCTGGCACGTTCGCGCCGTACCGGAAGGCGACATCGTCTGGTTCGTCGGCGCCAACGTTGGGCGCTGGGACGGTAAAACCTGGTCGCCGCTTGGCGAATCGTGGCAACCGAGAGCGCTGATGGGGCTACCCGTCAATGCCGACAAAAACAGCGACAAAAAAAATGAACAAGCGGAGGCAAAAAAATGATTGAACGGATCGCCGAATACTGCATCCGCCAGCGCCGTCTGGTCGTCATCCTCCTTGCCCTGCTGACCTTGGTGCTTGGCTTCTTCGCCCTGCGCATCGAAGTGCGCACCGTCTTTGCCGACATGCTGCCCTCGAAGCACGAATACATCAAAACCCACGAAAAATTCAAAGACACCTTTGGCGGCTCCAACATGGTGACGCTGATGGTCGAAGTCGACCACGGCGACATCTTCCAGCTCCCCGTGCTGGAAAAAGTCCAGGCCCTGACCCTCGGGCTGCGCGAAGTCTCGGCGGTGAACCCCTACCAGATCACCTCGCTCGCCTCCAAAAAACTCAAAGAAGTACGCGCCTCGACCGACGGCATCGAAACCAAGCCCCTGATGTGGCCGAATCTGCCCAATGGCCCGGAAGGACTCACCGAACTCAAGGAAAAAGTCCTGCGCAACCCGCTGGTCCTGGGGCAATACGTCGCCAAAGACTTGCAGGCGACCCTGATCACCGTCGACTTCATCGACCGCGAAGTCGACTACGGCAAAGTCTTCAGCGAAATCCGCGCGCTGATTGCCAAAGTCGATGACGGCAGCGGCGCGGTGCGCATCCGCGCCGTCGGCGACCCCATTCTCTACGGCTGGGTCAATTACTACGTGCCGGAAACCATCGACCTCGTCGCCGCCGCCTTGGGCGTCACCATGTTCCTCCTCTTCATCTGGCTGCGCACCTGGCGCGGCGTGCTGCTACCGATGCTGGCCGGGGCGGTGAGCGCCATCTGGGCGCTCGGCATCTGTCATCTGCTCGGCATCCACTTCGAGCCGCTGGTCATCGTCGTCGCCATGCTCATCACCTCGCGGGCGGTCTCCCATTCGGTGCAGATCGTCAATCGCTTCGATGACGAACTCGCCATCATCCCGCCGGGAACCGACTGCGCCAAACTGGCCGCCAAAATTGCCCTCGCTGACCTCTTTCGCCCCGGCATGTTGGGCATCATCGTGGACGCCGCCTGCATGGCGGTCGTCGCTCTCTCGCCCATTCCGATGCTGCAAAAACTGACCGTGCTCGCCGTCGTCTGGGTGTCGACGCTCACCATCAGCGCCGTGATCCTTACGCCGATCATGCTCTCCTACATCAAAAAGCCGCATGGCACGGTGCATCCCATCAACCTCTTCCCGTTCGCCCGCAAGATCCTCGACATCGCCTACTGGATCGGCACCTCCAAATTCCGCTACTACAACATCGCCGCCTGCGTCGTGGTCATGACGGTGACCGGCCTCTACGCCCTCAACCTCAAGATTGGCGACGCCAATCCCGGCTCGCCGATTCTCTGGCCGAGCGCCACCTACAACGTCGACGCCGCCGCCATCAACAAACGCTTTCAGGGCGTCGACCGGATGTTCATCGTCGTTGGCGAAGACGGCAAGGAAGGTTTGCTTAAAACCAACGAAGTGCTGCAAGCGATGAACCGCTTCCAGCGGTTCATCGAAGCCCAGCCGGAAGTCGGCGGCTCGGTGTCGATTGCCGATGTGCTGCCGGTGGTCAACGCCACCTTGCGCGAAGGCAACCCGCGCTACCTCGAACTCGGCGCGACGCAAGCCGTCAATGGCAGCCTCGCCGCCATTCTCGACACGGTTTCGGAACCCGGCGACATCGACCGCTACGCCGACAACAAATGGGCCAACGGCGCGGTGACCATGATGTTCCGCGACCGTCAGGGCGACACCATCCAGACGGCGGTCGCCCGCGTCAAGGAATTCACCGGCGCCAATCCCCTGAAAGAAGGCGAGTGGCAACTGGCGGGCGGCATCATCGGCGTCATGGCGGCGGTCAATGAAGTCATCCTCTCCGGCCAGATCGAAGCCATTGCCTTGGCGCTTCTCGTGCTCGTCGTCATCTGCACCATCGTCTATCGCTCGACCATTGCCGGCATGATCTTCATGGTGCCGGTCATCATCTCCAACACGCTCACCTTCAGCTTCATGACCTGGAAGGGCATCGGCATGAGCATCAACACCGTGCCGGTAGCGGCCCTCGGCATTGGTCTGGGCGTCGATTACGCCTTTTACATCGCCGACCGCGTCAAGGAAGAAATCGCCGCTGGCAGCACCCCCGAAAAAGCCATTTACGAAGCCCTGCAATCGGCGGGCATGGGTGTTGCCGTGACCGCCACCGTGCTCATCTTCTCGACCCTTTTATGGTGGGCCTCATCCTTGCGCTTCCAGGCCGAGATGGGGCTGCTGATGGCGATCTGGCTGGGTGTTTCGGCGATGTCGGCGGTCTTTGTCATGCCGTCCCTGATGTACACCTTCCGTCCGGCCTTCATCTTTGCCCCGAAAGAATCGGCGGTGCTTGAGAATTTACGTCCAGCGGCGGCTCATGGTTGAAGCCGGACTTAAAAAGAGAGGGGCGACGCCCCGTTTGACCAATAGAAGAGAGGAGACACCCATGAATCACCACCACCGGGGGCGGTTTAACCCCCGTCATTTGACCCTGGCCGTGCTGCTCGCCCTGCCGGGGCTGGCGGCAGCGTTTGACACCGGCAGCGAGAGCTTCAAGATCGACGGCTACCTGCGCCAGGATTTCTCCTGGAATATGAAAAACTGGGCCGACACGCCGAACTACAACGATGCTGGCCGACTCTCGATGGCCCGCACCATGCTGCGCGTCAACATGGACTGGAAGGCGACCAATACCTTCTCGGTTGTCGCCAAACTGCGTGGCGCGCGGGAGTACAAAACCGACTTCCTCAAGCATCTGGAGAAGATGAACTACGCCGATGGTAGCGCCGACAACGCGGGCGCCAGCGGCGCCAACAATTACGCCTCCGGCAGCCACGGCAACGTCATGGACCTCTACAACAAGGGCGAGATTCGCGAACTCTATGTCGACTGGCAGGCCACCGACCGGCTCAAATTCCGTTTCGGCAAGCAGCAGGTCGTCTGGGGCGAAACCGATTTCTTCGCCGCCAATGACCTCGTGCATGGCTTCGACTTCACCTGGCGCTCCTTCCTTGAGCCCAACAATGAAGAATTAAGGAAGGCGCTGATCATCCTGAAGGCCAATATCGACGTGCCGGAAGCCGATGGCGCCATTGAAGCCTTCATCCGTCCGGGCTGGGATCGCAAGAAAGACATCGGCACCGAACTCGACATCTATGGTGGCCGCTGGTCGAGCCAGCCCTATGCCGGTGTCGATTTCCGCAATGTCGATCCCTATGACTGGAAAAACAAGGAAGGCGACTACCGCGATGTGACCGGCGGCATCCGCTGGAACGGCACGACGCCAAATTTCAACTACTCGCTCTCTTACCTCAAGACCTTCTGGGCGTCGCCGATGTTGAACGGGTCGAGTTCGCTCAAGTTCTTCAATACGTTCGGTCTTACCGGGATGGAAAATGTGCCTTCGGGCGTAGACACCTGGGGGCGCAAGGATACGATCGACACCAAGGGGCAACCCTCGGCAGGTAACATCATCTACCCGATCGTCGACATCTTCGGCGCCACCATTTCGGGCTATGCCGCCTGGGCAGACGCCGTCTTCAGCGCTGAAGTCGCTTACGTCAAGGATGCGCCTTACCAGATCAACTGGCCAAAGGGATCTTATCCTCCGGGATTCACCCTGTCGGATAACATTGCTCCCGGTTTCGATGGTCTGACCAAAAAAGACCTGGTCGCCTGGATGGTGCGCATGGACAAGAACATCGCCGCCACCCAGAGTCTCCTCGGCACGGAAAAGCCGATGTTCTTCTCGGTGCAGTTGTTCGACAAATGGGTGCAGAACTACGACAAGAAGGACAACCTCATCAACAGCGTCGGCTGGGGCGCCAGGACCAAGGAGCACTCCTTCCTCCTGACCGGCATTTTTGCCTTGAGCTACGACAATGGCCGCATCCAGCCGGGCCTCGTGATTGGCACGGACTTGACCTACAAGGGTGGCTTCTATGTGCCTTCCGTTGTCGTCGAACTGACCAAGAATCTCAAATGGAAGACCGAATACGACGGTTTCTGGGATGGCGGGCGCTGGCGTGATAACAAGAAGTGCACGCCCCTGGCTCTCGGCGGCACTGGCGCGACCAACTGCGACAACGCTGGCCTCTTCGGCTACTTCCACAACCGCGACCAACTCTTCACCAGCCTCACTTACCAATTCTGATTTTTACACCGGAGAAACAAGATCATGATGCCAATGAAAAAGTGCGCCATCGCGCTCTC
>JAITWU010000051.1 GCA_031285115.1 Azonexus sp.
CCACCACGCTGCGCGTGGTCCCCCTCCCCATTGGCTGCGCCAATAGGGAGGATCGAAAACCACGGTGGCTCCAAGATCCTCCCCGTTGCGAAGCAATGGGGAGGGGGACCATGCGCAGCGTGGTGGAGGGGTAGACGAGCGCGAAGTCATGATTGGCTTATTTACGGGCGAGTTCTCAGCACTGCGTTGAAATGACAGGGAATTTGATGCTCTGGCCCCGTCGGAATTGCGACGAGAGCGGCGAACAAGCTGGCTCAGGCGGTAAAATGCCGCGCTTTATCCGGCCCGCCTGCCATGTTTGACGCCTTCTATCTCCCGATCAAGCGATTGTTTTGGCCGTGCGACCGCATGGTTTGCGTTTTGTAATGGAAGCGCGCCGCCCCTTTCGTCTCGCCATCAACGGCTATGGCCGGATCGGGCGTTGTTTTCTGCGGGCGCTCGTGGAAAGGCCGCTCGACCATCGGCTGCAAGTCGTTGCCATCAACGAACCGGCCCAGCTCGACAGCATGGCTTACCTGACCCGCTTTGATTCGACGCACGGGCGTTTCCCCGGTCAGGTCGAGGTCGGCGACGGATGTCTACGCATCAACGGCCAGCCGCTGGCGGTCAGCCATGCCAGCGAGCCGGAAGGCGTCGCCTGGCAGGCCGCCAATATTGATCTGCTGGTCGAATGTTCGGGCGTCTACAGCCGCCGCTCCGAATTGCAGCGTTTTCTCGCCGCCGGTTGCCAGCGCCTCCTGCTCTCCCACCCTGGTCACAGCGGCGCGGATGTCGACGCCACCATCGTCGCCGGGGTCAATGAAAAAACGCTGGACGGCAGCGAGCGCCTGGTTTCCGCCGCTTCGTGCACGACCAATGCCGTGACGCCGGTCTTGGCCTTGCTCGACCGCGAAATCGGCGTCGAACAGGGATTTTTGACGACGCTGCATTCGGTGATGAACGATCAGCCGCTGATTGACGGCTACCACCACCACGATTTGCGCCGCACGCGCTCGGCGATGCAGTCGATCATTCCGGTATCGACCGGTCTGGCCCGTGGCGTCGAGCGGCTCCTGCCGCAGCTTGCTGGCCGCTTGCAGGCGAAGGCGATCCGCGTGCCGACACTGAACGTTTCGGCGATTGATCTCACCATCGCCACCCGCCGCCCGGTCAGCGCCGATGGCCTCAACGCGCTGCTGGCCGAGGCTGCCGCCGGGCCGCTGAAAAACCGCCTCGCTTATTCCGCCGAGGCCCACGCTTCGATCGACTTCAACCACGATCCGCATTCCGCCATCGTCGACGGCAGCCAGACCCGAACGGCGGGTTCGCATCTGGTCAATCTGTTCGTCTGGTTCGATAACGAATGGGGCTTTGCCAACCGCCTGCTCGAAGTGGCGGATTACTGGTCGCGGCGCTGGTCAGCAGCGTGAATGCCCGTTAGCCGATCCGGCCAATGAATTCGCTGATTTGCGCGGCGCATTCCGCGGCTTTGGCTTGCAGCAAAAAGTGCGGGCCGGTGATTTCGCGCAGGATGGCGTTGGGCGCGGCTTTTGTGATTTGCTCGCCAGCGGCGCGGGGCAGCAAATGGTCGGCAGAAGCGCGCAAGTAGAGGAGAGGCGCGGCGATTTCCGGCAAGCGGGCGCTGAGATCGACGCGCAGGGCTTGGGCGGCGCGAAAGCGCAGCAGGCCGACGGGAATGCGGGAGAGTTCGAGGGCGAGCGCGGCGCGGCGTTGCCGGGTCGCCCAGCGGCCAAGCAATAGCCGCGACAATACGGCGTTGGGGATGAGATTGACCGGCGTCAGAGGAGCCATCGCCGCCAGCAAAGGCGAGAAAATGGACGGGAAGCGGGCAAAAGAGGCCGCCAGCGCCACGCCGCGCAAGCCGGGCGGCGGGTCGATGGCAAGCGACAGGGCGACGGGGCCGGAAAAGGATTCGCCAATGAGGATGAAAGGCTGATCCGACGGCAGCAGGGCGCGAACCCAATGGGTCAGCGCCGCATAATCGAGCGCCTGGTCGACCGGGTAAGAAAGGGCGGTGGCGCGAAATGTCGGTGCCAGAGCGCGGGCAAATTCGCCGAGCAGTCGATTGGTTCCGGTCAAACCGGGCAGGATGATGATGTCCATATTGGCGCGGCAGGTCTGTGGTTTTTGCCATTCGCTCGCGGCGTGTGCGAAAAAAAACCGGAGAAATCAATTTGTCCGGGCGAGTCCCCAAGTATTGTGCGACACAATTCCACTTGCATCATTTTTCGGCCATCATCCGGTCTTTGCGCTTTCTCACAACGCCGGGTTTGAGGGTTTCGTTTGCCATGAGCGGATGGTGTTTTAGCGCCGCTGGTCAGCGGAATTGGCCGTTGGTGGCGGGGCGTGGTGGCGGGCGTATGGCGATGCGCGGCTGGCGCTGAAATCCGGCGAGTGGCAGGCCAGAAACACAACTTCAGGGGGCATTATGCAAAAACTCTACAAACGCGATAAAGAACAACTGCGCTACTACGAAGCCTGGGCGGATGGTCGTGCTGTGACGGTGCATTGGGGCATTGTCGGTGAGCGCGGCGAATCGAAGGAAATCAAAATATCCAAAGGCGCCAAGGCTGACGCCGAGGTCGACAAGGCGCTGGCTGCGGCTCGGGCGCAGGGTTTTGCGCCGTTTGATGAAGAAAAAGAGCGGCGGCTCATCGTTGAATATCGGGTTGATGGTTTTGTCGGCGATCTGGACAAACGGCGCCGACTCGAAGATCGCCTGGGCGAAACTCTGGGCTGGACCGGGCTGGGCCACTGTGACGGCGGCAGCATCGGTTCCGGGACGATGGAGGTTTGCTGTTTCGTCGTCGATTTCAAAATCGCCTGCGCAGTCGTCATCGCTGATCTCAAGGGAAGCGAGTTTTCGGATTTCACGCGAATCTATGATGAGGATTCTGATGAAAGCGTGCCCCATGCGCCGGATATGGACTGGAAACTATCATCGGAATGTGATGCGGATCTTCCCTTGCCGCCGACAGCCGCGTTTGCGGAAACCTTCAAAGGTCTCGATCCCGCCGCCAATTCCTTCTACGTCCTGGAAAAGAGCGGTGATTACATTCAATGCGGCGGTTCTTGCGACCGGTGCGCGGTGGAACTGCGCGAGCACGGGGCGGACGGATCGTTCCGGCATGGCGTGTTCCGTCGTCTCTCCGGCTCCGACAAGGCGGCGCATATTCCCATGTCGGCGGGGGGCGTCATGCGGCAGGAAAAGCACTGCCTCACATCGGTGATGGCGGCGCAGTTGTTCGATTGTTTTTACACGGGCAAATCGTGGCCGGAGAGCCTGGCGCTCGACGACATCACGGACACCTTTGATTGAAGGCGCCGGGTCATTGGCGACTCTATCGCTTTTCGGTCATCATCCGGCTTCTCGCTGTGTCCACGGTATCGGGTTTGAGGGTTTGGGTTTGCCATGAAGGAATCGCGTTTCGCCGTTTTCGGCTGTCGCCGGGGAATGTTGGCGGCGTTGTTCGCCCTTGGCGCGGCGGGTTGCGCGGTGGGGCCGGATTATGCGCGGCCCGCCTTGCCGCCGGGGGCTGAGGCGGCGGCGTTCAAGGAACAGGGCGGGCTGTGGACGCCCGCCAGTCCAGCCGTAGCGGCGGCGGATGGGGCGTGGTGGCGGGCCTATGGCGATGCGCGGCTCGATGCGCTGGTGGTTGAGGCCAATCAGGCCAATCAAACGCTGGCGTTGGCGGCGGCGCGGTATCGGCAGGCCGAGGCGACATTCCAGGGGGCGCGGGCGGCTTATTTGCCAACTGTTGGCGTTAGCACGCCGATCATGCGCGGGCGCTCAATCAGCAATGGCGTCTCGTCCGTCGGCAACAATCACGCCTGGTCGCTGCAAGCCTCGTGGGAGCCGGATTTGTGGGGCGCGGCGCGGCGCAATGTCGAAGCGGCGGGCGATGAAGCGGCGGCCAGCGCCGCCGATCTCGCCGCGGCGCGGCTGGCGGTGCAGGCGGCGGTGGTCAATGGCTACCTCCAGTTGCGGCTGACC
>JAITWU010000130.1 GCA_031285115.1 Azonexus sp.
AATTACGCCAAAAAGCATCCGCATTCGATGGGCGAGTGGAAGCAGTGGTCGCAGACTCACGTTTCGCACATGCACAGCGGCGATTTCTACCACGGCGAAAAATCCATGACGCTGGATAACGCCTGCCGGGTGCGCTTGGAGCTGATCGGCAAAAGCGGCAAAACGACCGTGCTCAAGCCGGAAACCAAACTGCTCGATGGCGAGATCATCGACTCCATGTTCATGAGCAAAAAGGCGCTGTGCGATTTTTATGAGAAGGAACTGGACGATTGCCGCGAAGCCGGTATTTTGTTCTCGCTGCACGTCAAGGCGACCATGATGAAGGTCTCGCACCCCATCGTTTTCGGCCACTGCGTCAAGATTTACTACAAGGACGCCTTTGAAAAACACGCCGCGACCTTTGCTGAACTTGGCATCAACGTCAATAATGGCATGGTCGATCTCTACGAGAAAATCAAGCGCCTGCCGGAATCCAAGCACGACGAAATCATCCGCGATCTGCACGCCTGCCAGGAGCACCGTCCGGCGCTGGCGATGGTCGATTCGGCCAAGGGCATTACCAATTTCCATTCGCCCAACGACATCATCGTCGATGCTTCAATGCCGGCCATGATCCGTTCCGGCGGCAAAATGTGGGGCGCCGATGGCAAGCAGTACGACGCCAAGGCGGTCATGCCGGAATCAACCTTCGCCCGCATTTATCAGGAGATGATCAACTTCTGCCGCTGGCACGGCAACTTTGATCCGCGAACGATGGGCAGCGTTCCCAACGTCGGCCTCATGGCCCAGCAGGCCGAGGAATACGGCTCACACGACAAAACCTTTGAAATTGCCGAAGACGGCGTCGCCAATATCGTCAATATCGACACGGGCGAAGTGCTGCTGACCCAGAATGTCGAACAGGGCGACATCTGGCGCATGTGTCAGGTCAAGGATCTGCCGATCCGCGACTGGGTCAAGCTCGCCGTCAACCGCGCCCGCAACTCCGGGACGCCGGTCGTGTTCTGGCTCGACCCCTATCGCCCGCACGAAAACGAGTTGATCAAAAAGGTCAAGGTCTACCTCAAGGATCACAACACCGAAGGGCTGGACATCCAGATCATGAGCCAGGTGCGCGCCATGCGCTATTCGCTGGAGCGCGCCGCCCGTGGCCTCGACACCATTTCGGCGACCGGCAATATTCTGCGCGACTACCTGACCGACCTGTTCCCGATCATGGAGCTTGGCACCTCGGCCAAGATGCTTTCCATCGTCCCGCTCATGAACGGCGGCGGCATGTACGAAACCGGCGCTGGCGGCTCGGCTCCCAAACATGTGCAGCAACTGGTGCAGGAAAACCACTTGCGCTGGGATTCGCTCGGCGAGTTTCTCGCCCTGGCCGTTTCGCTTGAAGACATGGGCATCAAGGAAAACAACCCGCGCGCCAAGCTGCTCGCCAAAACGCTCGACGCCGCCACCGGCAAGCTCCTCGACAACAACAAGTCGCCCTCGCCGAAAACCGGCGAACTCGACAATCGCGGCTCGCAGTTTTATCTCGCCATGTATTGGGCCGAGGAACTGGCGGCGCAAAAGGAAGACGCCGAACTCGCCGCCCACTTCGCCAAGTTCGCCAAGGCGCTTGCTGACAATGCGGCGACCATCGTCGCTGAATTGAAAGCGGTGCAGGGCAAACCGGCTGACATCGGCGGCTATTACTGGGCCGACGCGGCAAAATGCAAGGCCGTGATGCGTCCGAGCCAGACGCTGAACGCCGTGCTGAAAGCCGCCAACGCCTGAACAAGTCGTTCGGCTGCGTGAAAAGGGAGGCCAGCGGCCTCCCTTTTTGTCGCTATCCGGCGACAGGGGAATTTCCCCGGAGTGGCCGGGAGGTCGGCGGCCCATGCCAGAATGGCCCGCTGGCAAAAATCCCGGTGGTCTTCATGTCTACTGTTCAACCCTCTTTTATTCTCACCCTGCGCGCGGTCGCGGCGTTGACCATCCTCTGGCACCATTTCGCGCTCTATGCGCCGCTCTCTGACTGGGCGGCGCCGCTGATTGGCGGCGTTCTGGACTGGCTGGCCGAGTATGCGCGGGCCACTCAGGTTTTTTTCGTCGTCAGCGGTTTTGTCGCCGCCCGCACCATCGGGCTGCGTCTGTGGAATCTCAAACAACTCGGACGCTTTGCCCTCCAGCGTTACTGTCGGCTGGGGCTGCCTTATCTCGCGGTCATCCTCGTCATTCTGCCCATTTACGCCCTGGCTCGTGACTGGATGCCGGAGGAAGTGCTCGGCCAGCCGGTGTCGATCCTCCAGTTTCTCGCCCACCTCTTTTTCCTTCAGGACATTCTCGGCTACGAATCCCTGTCGGCTGGCCTGTGGTTCGTCTGCATCAATTTTCAGCTCGGCCTCATTTACGTGGGCGGCATGATCCTGCAACAACGCTTTGGCCGTGGTGAAGATGGGCTGTTCATGCTGCTCGGCTGGGGCGCGTCGATTTACTCGCTGTTTTATTTCAATCTCGATCCGGCGTTCGCCTG
>JAITWU010000149.1 GCA_031285115.1 Azonexus sp.
CAACTGAGGCTTGAGATCGTACCAATCTTTCATTGCCGCGAACGGGGTTTTAGAGCGCAACGCCGATTGCGGCAATTGATGGTTGTACAAAAACCCATCGCTTCAACGACCGGGAAGACCTCGAACAAACCTTGCTGCGCTATGTGTTTCTGTACAGCCATCAATTGACGTAATCGGCATTGCGCTCTAAAATCCCGTTTGCGGCAATGAAAGATTGGTACGGTGACAAGCCTCAGTTGTTCAATAAGAAACCCGCTCAAGCAGGGGGAAAATCCGTGACCAGTCGTCCGGGATGCGACATATATGTCTAAAAATCCTTGTTTTATAATCTGGCCGATCTCAGTCGCGCCCAATAACTCCAATTCATACGTATAAGGTTTGCCACAATGTTGTCATCCGCCGTCACGATTCCCGATGTTTCCCTGGTTGATAACAGCGAGCAACGCACGCCGCTGGTTCTGGTGCTGGATTGCTCCGGCAGTATGGACGGCGACCCGATCGCACAGTTGAATGCCGGTCTGAAGCTGCTCGAACAGCAACTCAAGGGCGACATCATCGCCGCCAAGCGCGTGCGCGTGTTGCTGATCGAGTTTGGCGGCATGGACAACGCGGCGGTTTGCGGCGATTGGTGCGACGCCATGGATTTTGCCGCGCCGCAGTTGTCCGCCAACGGCACCACGCCGACCGGCGCGGCGGTGGAACTGGCGCTGCAAGAAATCGAAAACGAAAAACGGCGCTTTCGCGATGCCGGCGTGGCCTACACCCGGCCGTGGCTGTTTTTGATGTCCGACGGCCAGCCGACCGATGCCTGGGAAGCGGCGGCCCAGCAATGCCGCACGGCCGAGGAACAGAACAAGGTAGCGGTATTTCCCATTGCCGTCGGCGACGCCGACATGGCCGTGCTTGGCCAGTTCAGCCGCAATGGCGAGCGTGGCGTCAAACGGCTGCAAGGATTGCAGTTCAAGGAACTGTTCCTGTGGCTGAGCGCCAGTATGCGCGTGGTTTCCAATTCAACGCCCGGCGGCCAGGTGCAACTGCCGTCTACCGATAGCTGGTCACAAGCGCCCGTCTGAGTATGGGCTGGCGAGTGCTAGCCGCCTCGGCGACGGGGCGCGCCCATCTCGATGGCGGCTTGCCGTGCCAGGATGCCCATGCCTTCGTGCAAACAGGTCAGGCGCTGGTGGCGGTGGTCTGTGATGGCGCCGGTTCAGCAGCGCACAGCGATGTCGGAGCGCAGCAGGTTTCCCGCAGTGTGGCGACAGCCCTTGCGGCAGCGCTGCAAACCGGCCCGCTTGCCCTGTCGGACGCTGCGCTGCGCCCCGTCATTGAAACGACCCTCGACAACGCCCGTGAACAACTGACGTTACAGGCCGCAAGGCAGGGGCTGAATCTGTCCGACTATGCGTGTACGCTGGTTGGTGTGGTGGCCGAACCCCACGGCGGTTGGTTTTTCCACATTGGTGATGGCGTCGCCGCCTGTGTCTTCCAAGGCGATCTGCCTGATGCCGTGTCCTTGCCCGCCAATGGCGAATATGCTAACGAAACGTGGTTCGTGACCAGCAGTGACTGGCGCGAACAACTGCGGCTTGACCGCTTTGAGGGCGCTGTTCAAGCATTGGTATTGATGTCTGATGGCGTGCAGCCGTTTGCCATGGCGCGTGGCGGCGATCGTCTGTTTGCCCCTTTCATGACGCCGGTTCTGCGCTATCTGGCCGACGTGGACGATGCGCAAGGCAATCAGGCGTTGCACGCCACGCTGGCCGATCCGCGCACCGACGCCATTACGGGTGACGATAAAACGCTGCTGATCGCCCTGTCAGCCTGAGCGTATGTCCGGTCGCAGCGGCGAGAAGGTTTACGACCAACAGCGCCAGCCGCTGACCCTGGCGCGCCTGCTCATGAGCGGCGGCGCGGGCAGCGTGTTCACCCTCAAGGAGCGCTCCGGCGAAGTCGCCAAGCTCTACCATGCGGACAAGGACGCCCAGGTCTATGCGCCCAAGTTGCAGGCCATGCTGGAACTGCGCCCCGACCTGCCCCCCATCGAAGAAAGTGGCGTCGCGCAGGAGCAAATCGTCTGGCCCACTGGTTTGCTGCGTGATCGGGGCGGGCGCTTCATCGGCTTTACCATGCCGCTTCTCGACGAAGCGGCCACCACCGATCTGGAGCATGTGCTGCAAGAGCGGCAGGCGCGCGCCGAAGGGCTGCCCACCGGGCTGGGCGCAAAAATGGCGTTGGCCGCCAATCTGGCCGCCATGCTCGTTGCCTTGCACCGCTGGCGACACTACGTGGTCGATCTCAAACCCTTGAACGTGCGCTTTTACCGCCAGTCGCTGCATATCGCCATGCTCGATTGCGACGGCTTCAGCATTCAAGGGAAGGGCGAGCGTTTCCCGGCCGGGCAAGTCACCAGCGACTATCTGGCCGCTGAGTTTCAGCAACGCGGCGTCAAACCGGGCGAAGAAGACGCGCAAGACTGCTTTGCGCTGGCGGTCATCATCTTCCAACTGCTCAACTTTGGCCTGCATCCCTACGCTGGTCGCCCACAGGACGCCAGAGTGCCCAGCGATTTGCCGGGGCGCATTGCGGCCAATCTCTACCCCTATGGACGGCAAGCCAATCCTCGCCTGTTGCCCTCGCCGGTTAGCAGCCATGAGATGTTTCCGGCGGCGCTGCGCGACCTGTTTGACCGGGCATTCTCCAAACAACCCAGCCAGCGCCCCTCGGCACAGGAATGGGCGACGCTGTTGCTCAACTACGCCCGGCGCAGCAGCGGCCAACTGGTCATATGCAGCCGGGACGCCGGGCACCAGCACTTTGTCGGCCTGCCTTGTCCGGCCTGCGCCCGCGCAGAACTGCTGACGCGCAGCGTGCAGGCGGCGAATGCTGTGAATGCGGCGAATGCAGCCCAGCAGGTCGCGGGCGGCAAGAAGAAAAAGAAACGCCAGCGCGGTCGTGCGGCCACGGCTGTGCCGCCGGTAACGAACGTGACGGCAGCAACGGCACAGACATCGACAGGATGGGCGGCGCAGGTGCCGACAGCCCTCAAGCCGCTGCGGTATCTATTCCTGTTGCTCGTCATCTTCGTGTCGATGCCGCTGAAGGTGGTCAAGTGGATTATCGGGACGAAGAAGAATGGCGTCCCCGCCATGATCGTGATCGCGACGCTGGTGGTGTTCATCTGGGCTTACAACGGCTCTTCCCCCGACACACTGCCCGCCGTCGAGAGTCCCATCGAAGGCACGCAGACGCCAGAGAACGGCCTCCCGCGTAGCCCCCCCTCGCGTGGCGTACCCGAGCAAGACATGCCGGAGACCTTGAGTCAATCCGTAATCGCTGCGCTCACACGCGACGCATTCGAGAAGGCGATGCGGGAGAAACTGATTGAGGCCGCACGGGCGGGTGCGCGGGGCGATTTGCCGCGTGTTGATGCGCTGCTGGGCGAACTGCGGGCAGCAGCGGTTGAAGCGCCGCATGTGTTCGTGGATGACCGAAAACGGGCGCGTCTGGAATCCAGGTACGACACATTGATCGGCAAAATGGCGGTGCTGACGCCGCGCGGGATCTCAAACGAGGAATGGACAGAAGCAGTGAAATCGGAGCAATACCAGAAAATGCAAGCGGAATCGACCGGGCTGCTGCGCACGCTGTGGGATGGGGAGCGGCGACCCAAAATCGGCGCATCCTTGCTGACGAACGAGCTGCGTTCGCTGCTGCTGAAGTTCTCCCCGATCGACGCAATCACCGCCAAAGAAACCCTGCAAGCCTTGCGCGAGCACCTGTGGCGTATTCGCACGCTACAGGAACAAGTGCTGGTCTACGCCCCGCTCGAATCGGCTTTGTGGCAAGCCTACGGCGGGATGCTGGTCGACCAGGATGAAGAACTGGCGCTGGGCGCTCTGGTCGTTGCCGAACGGGCCGAGGCACAGCCGCGCAACGATACCGTAGTGCTGTATAGGGCACTGAAGGTGATGATCACGGCTACCCCGCTAGCACGCTTCTCGGAAGATCGCGCCGCCATCCTGAAATCGCGGGCAAACGTGCTCGGCGGGGACGTGGTCTCTGAAATTGCCGCCGAACAAGCCGATCAAATCCTGCCGCCGGTCAGAAAACTCAAGGACGGCGCCGGGCTGTGGGGGAAACCGCCCGAATCAGCGGATTCCACCCCGCCGCCAACCACGCCACAGACGGATCGTGGCCAGATCAAGGTCAATCTGGCTGCAGCAGGGTTCAGACCGCAGCCGCTGGGCATCGTCCTGCCCGAATCGGGGGGCCGCGCCGATAGCCAGATGGTGCTGGTCCTCGATGTCTGGAAAAACGGCCAGATCACCTCGGTGCTGGTCGAAAAAAGCAGCGGCGACCCGGCCCTCGACCAAGCCGCCCGCCTTGGCGCGGCCGACTGGCGCAACGTCCGCAAAACGCCCAAAAATGGCGAGCGGCGGCGCGTCGCCATCGAGTTCAAAGCGTCGGCGATCCCTTGAGTGATTCTTTGGCTCGTTTTGAAATGAAGTGAGGCTACGCCGCCCTGGCTTTCTTCGCGGTGCGCAGCAGGACAATCAGCGTACCTTCGCCGCCCCTTGGTGTTTTATTGAACCGGCGATTAAAGATTGAACTTCTTCCGACCGCCGTTCGCCCTGAGCTTGTCCCTTCGGCTGCGCTCAGGACAGGCTCAACCTGAACGGTGTATTCAATATTGAATGGCCGGGTGAGTAACCAGGAAAAAGCCCGCAGTTACGCGGGCTTTCGGACTTCTTTGGAACCTGTTGGAATGTCATTTGGTGGAGACAGGCGGGATCGAACCGCCGACCTTCTGATTGCGAACCAGACGCTCTCCCAGCTGAGCTATGCCCCCAATGCGGGCGGATTTTAGCGCAATCGGGGGATTTTCTCCAGATTTAGCGACCGGAACCGGCGGCGGCGCGGCGTAGCCGGTCATTGATGGCGGCCCAGGCGGCGCTGGCGGGCGGGGCTTCGACGATGATGAGGTCGATGGCGGCCTGATCCATGTCGCGCAGGGCGGCGTAGAGGCAGTGGGCGTAGCCGTCTGGATTGGCTGGGAGTTGCCGCCAGCGGTGCGGCGTTTCGGGCGGCGGCGGGGTGTGGCTGAGGATGCCGCAGCGGTGGCCTTGCCGGGTTTCGAGGAAAGCGGGTAGTTCGTTTTCGGCGATGAGGCGCAGCGGGGTTCGTGGCGCGTAGTGGGCTTCGAGTGAGCCGGAGACGCGCGGGGCGCTGTTGCTGGTCGCTATTTCGGGTTGGCTGTCGAGGACGGTTGCCAGATGTTCCGGCGCGATGTGGCCGGGGCGCAGGATGACGGGATTTTCGCGCGAGCAGTCGATGATGGTCGATTCGATGCCGACGGCAGAGGGGCCGCCGTCGAGGATGAAGGGGACGCTGTTCCCGAGTTCTTCGGCGACGTGGGCGGCGGTGGTCGGGCTGATGTGGCCGAAGCGGTTGGCCGATGGCGCGGCGAGGCCAGCGCGCGGGCCGGTTGCCGTGGCAAAGCGGCGCAGGAGTTCAAGGGCGACGGGATGGCCGGGAACGCGCAGGCCGACGGTGTTCTGACCGCCGGTGACGGCTTCTGGCACCCACGGTTGTTTTTTCAGGATGAGGGTGAGCGGGCCGGGCCAGAAGGTTTCCATCAATTCCCAGGCGAAATCCGGGATATTTTCGGCCCAGTGGTCGACGGCGTTGGCGGCGGCCAGATGGACGATCAGCGGATGATCGGCGGGGCGGCCCTTGGCGGCGAAGATGCGGGCGACGGCCTCGGGGTTGGCGGCGTCGGCGGCAAGGCCGTAGACGGTTTCGGTCGGGATGGCGACCAGTTGGCCGTTACGGAGGAGGTCGACGGCGTACTGGAAATCGGCGTTGGCGGGCGTCATCGGTCGTCAGGCTGCGGGCTGGGTGGCGCGTGGTGAAACCCGTGTTTCTTCAGGCGTTTTTCTGATGGGTTTCGCTGCGCTCTACCCATCCTACGGAAAGCGGGGGGATGGCCGCGCCGAGGGCGATTGTCGTGTTGTCGCCCCATCAGTCGGTGATACCGATGGCGCGGCGGGCGGAGAGGGCGGTGCGTTGCACGGCTTCCGCGTCGTCGCCGATGACGGTGAAATGGCCCATTTTGCGGCCTGGGCGGGCGTGGTGTTTGCCGTAGAGGTGGAGCTTGAGATTGGGAATGGCGTAGAGAGCCGCCCAGTCCGGCTCGCGGTAATGTTCGCCGATGTACCACAGGTCGCCGAGCAGATTGACCATGACGGCGGCGGAGTGAGCGCGCGCTTCGCCGAGCGGCAGGTTGCACAGGGCGCGGACTTGTTGCTCGAACTGGCTGGAAACGCAGGCGTCAAGGGTGTAGTGGCCGCTGTTGTGCGGGCGCGGGGCCATTTCGTTGACCAGCAACTGGCTGCGGCTGACGAAAAATTCGATGCCCATGACGCCGATGTAGCCGAGTTCGCAGGCGATGCGGGCGGCGATGTCTTCGGCGTCGCTTTTGAGACAGGCGGCAGCGCGGGCGGGGACGATGGAAATGTCGAGAATGCCGTTCTTGTGCTGGTTTTCGCCGGTCGGGAAAACGGCGGTCTGGCCGTTTTGGTCGCGGGCGAGGACGACCGAGACTTCGTAATCGAGCGGCAGGCGCTGTTCGAGTACGCAGGGTTCGCCTTGGAAGCGGGCGAGCGCCCGCAGGGCGTCGTCTACATTGTTGACGATGGCTTGGCCCTTGCCGTCGTAGCCAAAGCGGGCGACTTTGAGGATGGCCGGGAACAGCGCGGGCGGCGCGTTTTTCAAATCGTTTTCGTGATTGATGGCGATGAACGGCCCGTGCGGAAAGCCCTTGTCGCGGAGAAAGGTTTTTTCCGCAATGCGGTTCTGGCAGATGGCGACGGCGGCAGCCGAAGGGCGCACGGGAAGGAATTTGGCGAGGTAGTCGAGGGTGCTGGCCGGGACGTTTTCAAATTCGGTGGTGATGGCGGCGCTGTTGGCGGCCAGTTCGTCGAGGGCGGCGAAATCGTCGTAAGCGGCGCACAGGTGGCGTTCGGCGATTTGCCCGGCGGGGCTGTTGGGGTCGGGGTCGAGAACCCAGACGCGATAGCCCATTTCGTGCGCGGCGCTAACGAAAAAGCGGCCAAGCTGGCCGCCGCCGAGCATCCCCAGGGTAGCGGGCGGCAGAATCATGGCGCGCCAGCTTCCGGCAGTTTCATCGCCAGCACTTTATTGGTCTGGGCGGCGCGGAAAGCCTGCAATTTTTCGCCCAGCGCCGGGTCGTCGTTGGCCAGCATGGCGATGGCGAAGAGCGCCGCATTGGCCGCACCGGCTTCGCCAATGGCGAAGGTGGCGACGGGAATGCCTTTGGGCATCTGGACGATGGAATGCAGCGAATCGACGCCGGACAGCGCCCGCGACTGCACCGGCACGCCAAGCACCGGCACGGTCGTCTTGGCCGCCAACATGCCCGGCAGGTGCGCCGCGCCGCCCGCGCCAGCGATGATCGCCCGGAGTCCGCGCGAGCGGGCGGCGGCGGCGTATTCAAAGAGCAGATCGGGCGTGCGGTGGGCGGAAACGACGCGGGCCTCGAATGGGACGGCGAAATCTTTGAGCATCGCAGCGGCGGCCTGCATGGTCGGCCAATCGGAGTCGGAACCCATGACGACGCCGATGAGGGGGGCGGGGGAATGTTCCATCAACCCGGCCCCCGCTCCCCCGGCCCCTCTCCCGCGCGGGACGAGGAGCGGGCGGATGCCTCGCGTTCCGCCGCCTCGATGGTGTTGGCGAGCAGCATGGTGATGGTCATCGGCCCGACGCCGCCGGGCACCGGGGTGATTTGTCCGGCTGTTTCAAGACAGGCGGCAAAATCGACATCGCCGCACAATTTGCCCGCATCCGGCCCATCGGTCAGGCGGTTGATGCCGACGTCGATGACGACGGCGCCGGGTTTGATCATGTCGGCGGTGACGAATTTTGGCTTGCCGACGGCGGCGACGAGAATATCGGCGCGGCGGGTGTGTGCTCCAAGGTCTTTGGTCTTGGAGTTGCAGACGGTGACGGTCGCCCCGGCGTTGATGAGGAGCAGCGCCATCGGCTTGCCGACGATATTGGAGCGGCCAATGACCACGGCCTCTTTGCCGTTCAAATCGACGCCGCCCTGGGCAAACATTTTCATCACGCCGTAGGGGGTGCAGGGGATGAAACGCGGCTTGCCCTGCGCCAGCGCGCCGACATTTTCGGCATGAAAACCGTCGACATCCTTTTGGGCGGCAATGGCTTCGAGCACCCGGCTCTCGTCGAAATGGCGCGGCAGCGGCAGTTGCACGAGAATGCCGTGGATGGTCGGATCGGCGTTCAGTTCGGCGATTTTGCCGAGCACCGTTTGTTGATCGACGGCGGCGTCGTAGACAATTTTTTCCGACTTCATGCCGATGGCTTCGCAGGCGTTGACCTTGTTTTTCACATAAACCTGTGAAGCCGGGTCAGCGCCAACCAGAATGACCGCGAGGCCAGGTTTTTGCCCCTTGGCGGTCAGCGTCGCCACACGCGCCTTGAAACTCTGGCGCAGTTCTTCGGCCAGCGCCTTGCCATCAATGATGTGTGCCGTCATCGTCAAATCCTGAAAAGAAAAGGGGAAAGGCGAAGCGCCTTTCCCTTGAATCCCCGGCATTTTACCAGATGGCTAAAAGACTGCCGCGCCCATGTTATTCTCGACAATACCTTTCTCTTTGCCGCCTTGCCATGAGTTCTTTCGCATCATCG
>JAITWU010000167.1 GCA_031285115.1 Azonexus sp.
AGCCTCTACAAGCTCTCTCTGGTCACGATGGCCGGGGTGATTGGCTATTGGCTCGACCGCTCGTTGTTCCCCTACGCCCGGCCTGATTCTTTCCTTGTCGCGCCTGAGGATGAAGTCTACGACATTGATTTGAGCAGCATCGGCGGTGAATGCAAGTTACCCCCGTGGCGGATGGTCGCAAATGATGGATTTGTGTTTGCCATAACCATGCTGCGCCGGGCGGTCATTGTTGGTTGCGCGATGTTGGCGATTGGTCTTGGCGCCTGATATGGCTGTTTTGACCAATCCGCACCTCTCGGCAGTCCATTCGGCCAATTTTTCAAAAGAGATCGGCCAGGCGCATTCCGAGGCTGATTTGAAGGCGGTGGCGGCAAAGCATGGGCCGTATTTGCTGAGCGATGACGCCAAGCGCCTGCGCGATGAGTATGCGGCGCGGCTGGCGAGTTTGCGGAGGTTGAAGCCATGACGCCGAAATTCATTTTGCGCCGGGCGGGTCGCGTGTTACCAATGTTGTTGTTGCTCTGGCTGGCGGCAACATTGGCGCTGCTGTGTTCCACCGCCCATGCCCAGGCAAGTCGTTATCGGGCGGAATTGACGCGCATCGCCCATGCCGAGGCGGGGCTGGATGCGCCGGTAGCGTTGTTTGCGGCGCAGATTCAGCAGGAAAGCGGTTGGAACCCGGCGGCGGTATCACGGGTTGGGGCGCGAGGGATGGCGCAGTTTATGCCCGCGACGACAGTATGGTGGTGCGGTTTGGCTGGTATCAAGGCCGATGACTGCCTGCCGCAGAACCCAAGCTGGGCCATGCGGGCGCTGGTGGGCTATGACTTGTGGCTGTTTGAGCGGGTGCGGGGCGATATTGAATTTGACCGCTGGTGGGCGGCGCTGCGGGCTTATAACGGCGGGCTGGGGCATTGGCAGGCGGAAGCGGCCAAGGCCAGACCGGCGAGCGACCGGACGGCGATTGACGCCGCTTGCGGCAAGGCCAAGCGCCACCCGCTGCATTGCCGGGAGAATCTGGATTATCCGCAGCGCATCATGCGCTTGATTCAGCCGCGTTATTCGGCTTGGGGCCGGGAGGTGGCAGAGCCATGAATCTGTCCAACATCACGCTGCCTGCATGGCTCAAGGGGTTGGGCGCGGCGCTTCTGGCCGTCGTCATTTGCGCGGGCATCAACACTTACGGAGAGCGGCAGTTCGCGCTTGGTCAACAAGCCGAACGCGCCGTCTGGCTCGACCGTGAGAACACCGAGCTGGCAAGCGCCAACGCTCGCATCATCAAACTGGAAGAAAACGCCCGCGCCACAGAGCGGGCGCACGCCCAAAGCATGGCCGCCGCGTCGGCCCAATATCAGGAGAGTCTGCAACATGAGAAAGCGACTAAAGACCGCGTTATCGCTGATTTGCGCGCTGGCGCTTTGCGCTTGCGCTTCCCCGCCGCTAACACCGCAGGCGAAAGAGCCGATGGCGATACTACCGCCGCGCTTGGCCCCAGTGCCGCCGGATGTGATGGTGGCGCGGGAGGCGAACTTTCTCTCGCGGTTGCTGAGTTTTTTGTCGGACTCGCCAGTGAGGCCGATGAAGTAGTCCATCAACTGGCTGCCTGTCAGGCAGTCGTCATTGCCGACCGCCAAGGTCAAGGGGAACCGTAATGGCTCAGGAAGAAAGCGAGCGCCGCGACAATTCGCAGATCATGCACAGCATCGGCCAATTGACCGGCGCGGTGCAGTCGATGCATCAAGGTCTGACGGCTCGCATTGAAGACATCAAGGCCGATATTCGCCGCATGGAATCGGCGCAGTCGGAACGCATGGATCGCATTGAAGACAGCCTCGGCCAGCGTATCGACCATCTGGAGGCCTCGGTGAGCAAGCGTATCGACGGTCTGGGCAGTCGGGTCAGCAACCTGGAGGCCGAAGACAAGCGGCTGATTGAAAAGACAGCCAAGCTCTCGGCAGTCGGCGGTGGCGTCGGCGGCGCCTTGGCGACGGCAGCGGTTGAAATCATCAAGCGGATGAGCTGATGGCCCATTCCCAAGAAACCCGCGAGCGTGTCCGCCAGCTCTACATCGAGGGGATGCCGTTAAACGGCGCGGCGATTACCTGCGGCGTCTCCTACGACACGGCCCGCGAGTGGAAGCGGCTTGCCAAAGCGAAAGGCGACGATTGGGATACGGCGCGGGCGGCTTACCGCATCAGCGATCAGGGTTTGGACGATCTCAACAAACAGTTGGTCGAGGATTTTGCCCGGCAGGTGATTACGACGACGCGGGAACTCGAAGAAGCGCAGATTGCCGCCGCCGACAAGGCGAGCTTGCTGGCGCAACTGGCGGATGCTTACGCCAAGTTCTCGAAGTCGTTTAGCCGGATCAATCCGCATTTTTCCGGCCTTTCGGTGGCGCTCGATACGCTCAAGACCATTGCCGACCATCTGCGCGTACATGACCCGGCAGCGTTGAAGGCGCTGCAACCGCACTTTGAAACGGTGGGGGCAACGTTGGGGAAGCGTTATGGCGCGTAAGGATTCAGGGTACAGGAGTCAGTGTTCAGATTTTCTTGCCGGGCGAAGCCCCGGAAATCAAACTGAACCCTGTACCCTGAACCCTGTAACCCGTAGAGAGTTTGAGGAGGAACTGGCGCGGCTGGGCGAGGCGATCAGGAACACCATTGAACTCGAATGCGAAGCCTTCGCCACCGATCCTGCCGCCAGCAAGGTGCGGCGGGAGCGGGCTTGCCGCGATTATGAATTTTTCTGCCGCACCTATTTTCCGCATTACGTGCCGACGGCGCATTTTTCGCTGTTCCAGCGGTTTATTTTCCAGCGTCTGCCGGAGGTGATCGACGGCCCCGCTGACGCCCGCGAGGTGCACCAGGCGCCACGCGGCGAGGCGAAGTCGACTTATGAAACGCAACTGGGCAGCTTGTGGTGCATCGTCACCGGCAGGAAGCACATGATCGGCATCATCATGAATACCGAGGAGCAGGCGGCGGAGATGCTGGAGTCAATCAAGGCCGAGCTGGATACCAATCCGCGCTTGGCGATGGATTTTCCCGAAGCCTGCGGGCGCGGGCGGGTGTGGCAGGCGACGACGATTATCACGGCCAACAATCGCAAGATTCGCATCGGCGGGACGGGCAAGAAAATCCGGGGCATGAAGCATGGCCCGTACCGGCCCGACCTGATTTTTCTCGATGATCTGGAAAACGACGACAACGTCCGCGACAAGGCCCAGCGCGACAAGGTGCAGGATTTTGTCTTGAAGGCAGTGCTGGGGCTGGCTGGGCCTTCCGGCGGCATGGACGTTTTCTGGCCCGGCACATCGCTGCATTACGATGCGGCGATCAATCGGGTATCACGGAAACCGGGCTGGCGGCGCACCGTGTTCAAGTCGATCATGCGCTGGCCGGATCGCATGGATTTGTGGGAGAAGTGGGAGGGCATCTATCAGGGATCAGGTATCGGGGATCAGGTATCAGAAATTCATGCGCCGCAGAGCGGCGGAAACTTTACTGATACCCGATCCCTGATCCCTGATTCCGGCGCTGCCGAAGCCGAGGCACTGGCTTTCTATCAGGCGAACCGGGTCGCAATGGACGCCGGCGCAATCGTCTCCTGGCCGGAAGTGCGCCCGCTGTACCGCCTGATGTGTATGCGGGCGACCGACCACGATGCCTTCAATCAGGAACAGCAAAACGAGGCAGGCAATGATGATGCCGCGCCGTTCCGCAACATTCCGTTCTGGGTGGATCGGCGTTCGGACTGGTTGTTCTTTGGTGCGATTGACCCGTCACTCGGCAAACAGACCAAGCGGCGCGACCCGTCGGCCATTCTGGTGGGTGGTTTGAACCGCAACACGATGACGCTGGATGTGGTCGAAGCCGACATCGCCCGTCGCGTGCCTGATCTCATCATCAGCCGGGCGATTGAATTGCAGCAGGAATACCAGTGTCTGGCGTGGTCAGTGGAGGCGGTGGCGTTTCAGGAGTTTCTCTATACCGAACTCATCAAACGCGCCGGATTGCAGGGTGTGGCCTTTCCAGCCCAACCGGGACCGACCGGGCGGGACAAGGATTTGGCGATTCTCTCGTTACAGCCGCATGTCGCCAACGGTTTGATTCGTCTGCACCGCAGCCAGTCGGTGTTGATCGAACAACTCAAGTTTTACCCGGAGGCCGACCACGATGACGGCCCGGACTGCCTCGAAATGCTCTGGCGTATTGCCACGGCGTTTTCTGGCGAGTGGCGCTACACCTCAGCGGCGGCTTCACGACGGGAGCGGCGCAATACCAGCCGGGTGAGTCATGATTCTGATTGGGACGATGATGATTAAAGAAATCAAGGCGGCGCTCGCCAAAGTGTCACGCGCCGGACTGGACAAGTTGCAGGTCGGAGCGCGTTCGACGCAAAGTAATTCGCTCAATTATGCCAGTGTAAACACCCTTGCCCCCTCCCGGCTGGCGGCAGCCTTTGCCGCAGCCGACCAAGGCTATATCACCGATCAGGCAACGCTGTTTGAATTGGTCGAAGAACAGGACCCGCATCTTTTTGCCGAATTGTCGAAACGTCGCCGGGCCGTCACTGGCCTCGGCTGGCAACTACACCCGCCCAAGGATGCGAGCCAGGCCGAAATCGACCGCACTGAGGAACTCGCGGATATGCTGCGGGCGACTCCACGCTTTGAAGACGCGCAATACGACCTGACGGATGCCATCGGCAAAGGCTTTGCCGCCCTCGAAATCGAATGGAAAACCGGCAGCGTCTGGCTGCCCCAAGCCTTGCATTGGGTGCCGCAGCGCATGTTTCAGATTGACCGCTACACGGGGGCGATGCAGTTCCTCAAGATGGGGCTGCCGGAGGCGTTACGCGAGTGGGGCTGGGTCGTTCACGAGCACCGGGCGAAATCCGGTTACATCGAACAGGCGGCGCTGTTCCGGGTGCTGGCCTGGACGTATGCCTACAAGGCGTACAACGTGCGCGACATGCAGCGGTTTCTTGAGGTTTATGGCTTACCCCTGCGTCTGGGCAAGTATCCGGCGGGTATCGCCCAAAAGCAGCGTGATGAGTTGTTGAAAGCGGTCAGGAATATCGGCAACGATGGCGCGGGCGTGGTGCCCAACACCATGTCCATCGACTTCATTCAGGCAAGCAAGACTGGCACGGTCGATGATTTTTTGAATGCGGTCAGCTATTGGGAAAAGAAGCAGTCAATGGCGATTTTGGGCGG
>JAITWU010000180.1 GCA_031285115.1 Azonexus sp.
CCCGACACCCTCTCCCTCATTCCCTCTCCCGCAAGCGGGAGAGGGACGATCGGTTCGTGCTCACGGCAGGGAGCAGGAACCGTTTGTGCTGTGCATGACTAAACAAAAACCGCTCTAAAGTGATTCACCCCGCCAGCAGGCGCTCGAATTCATCGACCGGCAGCGGGTGGCCGAACAGGTAGCCCTGATAGGCGAGGCACTCTTTTTCTTGCAAAAAGACAAGCTGGGCTTCGGTTTCGACGCCTTCGGCGATGACGTTGAGGTGGAAGTTGCGGGCGAGGTCGATGATGGTTTGCACGAGGAGCGCGTCGCTGGCGCTGCGGGTGATGCCCTGGACGAAGCTCTGGTCGATCTTGAGCTGGTCGAGCGGCAACTGCGCAAGATAGGAAAGGGACGAATAGCCGGTGCCGAAATCGTCCATCGCCAGTTGCACGCCGAGTTGTTTCAAATCCTGCATCTTGGTGATGGTGCTGCGCAAATCCTCGACGACGACGCTTTCGGTCAATTCCAGTTTGAGGTTGGCGGTGACGCCATGCCGCTGCATGACGGCGGCGACTTTGCCGACAAAGTCGGGCTGGGCGAACTGGCGGGCGCTGACGTTCACCGCCAGGGTCAGATGGCGGAGCGGTTTTTGTTTTGCCCAGAGCGCCAACTGGCGGCAGGCGTCTTCGAGCACCCAGGCGCCGATTTCGAGAATGAGGGCGCTTTCTTCGGCGAGCGGGATGAATTGTCCCGGCGGCACCATGCCGTGCTGCGGATGCCACCAGCGCAACAGGGCCTCGGCGCCGACAGGCTGCTGGTCGGCGCCGACCTGAATCTGGTAATACAACTGCAAGCCGTCATGGGCGACGGCGTGCCGCAGGTCGTTTTCCAGCGCCGTGCGCTTCATCACGCTTTGCTGCATCGCCGGGTCGAAGAAGCGCACGGCATTGCCGCCATCGGCCTTGACCCGGTACATGGCCATGTCGGCCTTGCGCAAGACGTCGTCGGCGGGCGCGTCAGCGCCCCGGTAGAGGCTGATGCCAATGCTCGACGGGCAATGATGGGTGCGCGCGCCAAGGGTGTAGGGAAGCGCCAGCGCCTCGCGGATTTTGCTGGCAATCAGGCCGACCCGGCGCGATGTCTCATGGAGATTCTCGCTGACATCTTCGATCAGCACGACGAATTCATCGCCGCCCAGACGCGCCACCGTGTCCATTTCGCGCAGGCAGGATTTGACGCGGGCGGCGACGGTGACTAGCAGCAGATCGCCGTAATCGTGGCCGAGGGTGTCGTTCAGGGTCTTGAACCGGTCGAGGTCGATAAAGAGCACCGCGCCAAAGGTGTTGCGGCGCGCCGACATGGTCAGGGCGACATGAAAACGCTCCATGAACAGGCGGCGATTGGGGAGGCTGGTCAGGGTGTCGTAAAAGGCGAGGCTGTGGATTTCTTTTTCCGCCGCCTTGCGCGCCGTGATGTCGCTGAAGATGGCGACGTAATGCGTGATGTCATTCTGCTCATTCTTGACCACGCTGATCGTCAGCCATTTGGGATAAATTTCGCCGCTTTTACGCTTGTCCCAGATTTCGCCAGCCCAGGAGCCTGTATCCAGCAATTGCTGCCACATTTCTTTGTAAAACGCCGGGTCGTGCCGGCCCGAGCACATGAAGCCGGGGTCTTTGCCCAGCACCTCCTCCGACGGGTAGCCGGTGATCTCGGTGAAGGCCCGATTGACGCGGACGATACGGTTGTTGCGGTCGGTGATGAGAATAGCGTCATAGGTCTCGAAAGCCACTGCCGAGATACGCAGTTCTTCTTCCCGCGCCTTGCGCTCGGTGATGTCGCGGGCAAAACCGGCGGTGCCGAGGAGCTTGCCACGGGCGTCGATGATCGGCGTCTTGTAGGTTTCGAGCCAGGTGTCGAGGCCCGCTTCGGCAACATATTCTTCGACGTGCATACGGCGATGCGTCGTCATCACCTCGTCATCATCGGCGCGATATTTTTCGGCAAGCGCCTGGGGAATGAGATCGAAATCGGTTTTACCGACAATATCCTTCACGTCAGCCACGTGGAAAAAATCGGCGAATGCTTTGTTGATGAGGATGTAGCGCCCTTCCCTGTCCTTCAACCAGGCGACATGGGGCAGGTTGTCGAGCAGGGCGCGCAGGTTGGCTTCGCTCGCTTGCCGCGCCTCTTTGGCTTGCTGGTGGCGGGTGGTGTCGACGCCGAGTCCGGCGACGACCGGCTGGCCGTTATAAAGCACGCGATGGGCGGTGAAGCGGTAGGGTTTTTTGCTGCCATCTTTGGCCACCAGCATTGCTTCGGCAAACACCGTGCCTTCTGAGACAAGCGCCTGGGCAATGACAGCGGCGGCTTTGTCTACGTCATCGCCAACAAAAAAATCGAGCGGATGGGCGGCGGCGATGTCTTCGGCGCTGCAACGCAGCGATTTTTCCATATTACTGTTCCACAGGATGAAACGCCCGGCAGCGTCAAACATGTAGAAATCGCCCGGCAGGGATTCAATGATCTCCCGCCGGAATTGATCCTCCCGCCGCGCCAGTTCCGCCAGCGTGATGCTGAACGGCCTGACGGTGGCTGACCGCTTCGCCTGCGCCAATGCCTGCCGCGCCCGCAGGGTGCGATTGACGACAGCCTTGTTCGCGCGCTTCATGCCCATGCCCCGTTTGACTCCCTTGTCACTCCGAAAAAACACGCCGTCACGCTGGTGGTGATTGATGCGCTTATCTATTCGTGATTTTTACAGGAAACCATCCAATCTGCATAAAGAGTTTTCAGCGTTCAGTCTTGGCGCGGCGGGGCTTGGGCCAGCGACTGCTCGAATTCATCGACCGGCAGCGGGTGGCCAAACAGATAGCCTTGATAGGCGAGACAACCTTTTTCCCGCAGGAAGGCCAGTTGTTCTGCCGTCTCGACGCCTTCGGCGATGACCGCCAACTGGAGGTTTTTGGCGAGATCAATGATGGTCTGGACGAGGAGCGCGTCGCTCGCGCTGCGGGTGATGCCCTGGACGAAGCGCCGGTCGATCTTGATCTGATCGAGCGGCAATTGCGTGAGATACGAGAGCGAGGAATAGCCGGTGCCGAAGTCGTCCATAGCGAGTTGCACGCCGAGCTTTTTGAGCGCCAGCATTTTGTTGATCGTCGCCTGCAAATCCTGCGCCGCCAGGCTTTCGGTCAATTCCAGCTTGAGATTGGCCGGGGCGATGCCGTAACGCTGCATGACCAAAGCGACCTGATTGACGAAATCGGCCTGGGCGAATTGCCGGGCGCTGACGTTCACCGCCAGGGTCAGATGACGCAGATCATCCTGGCGTGCCCAGAGCCACAACTGGCGGGCCGCGCATTCCAGCACCCAGGCCCCGATTTCGAGAATGAGCGCGCTTTCTTCGGCCAGCGGAATGAACTGCTCCGGTGAAACCATGCCGCGCTGCGGATGCTGCCAGCGCACCAGCGCCTCGGCGCCGACCGGTTGCTGCCCGGCTGCCACTTGCAACTGGTAGTGCAAACGCAATTGACCTTGCGCCACGGCGTGACGCAAATCGTTTTCCAGCCGGGCGCGGGCCATCACCTTTTGCTGCATGAGCGGGTCGAAAAAACGCACGGCGTTGCCGCCATCGGCCTTGGCCTGATACATGGCGATGTCGGCCTGCTGCAAAACCTCCTCCCCTGAAATGCCGCCACCCCGGAACAAACTGATGCCGATACTCGGCGGGCAATGATGGATATGGTTATCAAGTTCGTAGGGCCGCGCCAGCGCCTCGCAGGTTTTGGCGGCAATCATGCCGACCCGGCGTGAAGTCTCGTCCTGGTTTTCGCCGACGCCTTCGAGCAGCACCACGAATTCGTCGCCGCCCTGACGCGCCACCGTATCCGTTTCGCGGATGCAGGATTTGATGCGCGCCGCCGCCTGAATCAGCAACTGGTCGCCATAGCTGTGACCAAGCGTATCGTTCAAGACCTTGAACCGGTCGAGATCAATGAACAGCGCCGCGCCCCAGGTGTTTTGCCGCGCCGAAAGCGCCAGCGCGGCACGAAAACGCTCCATCAGCAGGCGGCGATTGGGTAGCCCGGTCAGCGTGTCGTAGAAGGCCAGATTGTGAATTTCCGCCTCGGCCTTTTTGCGCTCGGTCATGTCGCTGGCGATGGCGACGTAATGCGTGGTTTCACCATCTTCATCGCGCACCACGCTGATGGTCATCCACTTGGGATGAACTTCGCCATTCTTGCGCCTGTCCCAGATTTCTCCCGACCAGGCTCCGGCCAGCAGCAATTGTTTCCACATCTCCTGGTAGAACGTCCGGCTGTGCCGCCCCGATGAGAGGATGCTCGGGTCCTGGCCGAGCACATCTTCCGGCGCGTAGCCGGTCAGCCGGGTAAACGCCCGATTGACGCGGACGATTTTCTTGTTGTGGTCGGTGATGATGATGCAGTCCTGCGCCTCAAAAACAATGGCGGAAACGCGCAACTCGGCGACCTGCCGCCGCCGCTCGGTAATATCGCGGGCGAACCCGGCAGTGCCGAGCAGGCTGCCGCCAGCGCCGATGATCGGCGTTTTGTAGGTTTCCAGCCAGATCGAGCGGGCCTCGTCGCCCGGCTCTTCGAGGTGCGCCTGACGACGGGACGCCATCGTCACGGCGTCATCGGCGCGATAGCGGGCCGCCAACTCGTGGGCAAAGAGGTCGAAATCGGTCTTGCCGACGATCTCCCGGGTATCGGCCATACGCAGAAAATCGGCATAGACCTTGTTGATGAGGATGTAACGCCCTTCCATATCCTTGAGCCAGGCCATGTAGGGCAGGTTGTCGAGGAGGGCGCGCAGATTCGCTTCGCTCGCCTGGAGCGCCGCCTCGGCTTGCTTGCGCTCGCTCATGTCGAGGCCGAGGCCGATGATGACCGGCTGGCCGTAGCGCATGACGCGACGCCCGGTAAAACGATAAGGCTTTTCGCTGCCATCTTCGGCAACCAGCGTGGCTTCCGCCGACACCGTCGCGCCCGAGGCAAAAGCCTGCTCGATGGCCGCCCTGATTTTGGCGACATCGGGGCCACGAAAGAAATCCAGCGAATTGGCGCGGGCCAGCGCCGCCGGGTTGATTTTCAGCGCCGCCGCCATATTGCGGCTCCACATGAGCATCCGCCCGGCGGCGTCGATCATGTAGAAATCGCCGGGCAAGGTTTCAACCATCGCCTGATGAAATTCATCCTCCCGCTGCGCCAGTTTTTCCAACATGCCGTTGATGGCGCGCGCCAGCGTTCCCGCCTCGCCGCCCCCGATCTCCGGCAGGCGTCCCTCATAGTCGCCATCGACAAAACGCTGGGCGGCCCCGGTAATCTGCACCAATGGCGCAAAGGCGCGAATCAGGACGAGCCATATCGCGCCATCGAGAACGAGCATCACAGAGAGGCTCGCCACCATGCTCCGGGTCAGCGCGTAAACGACAACCCCGACAATACCGGCGAGAAAAACAAACAGGAAGGCGACGGCAAGTCGGAGGGATAAGGTATTGACCACGGCGGATACGACTCGATAGATGATGGATGAAAGGCTGCTGGTGAAATTGAAAAAATTGTCAAAAAACCAACTGCGTGCAATCAGAAATGATATTTGTATGACATTTATTAGCCATTCGTCAAATTTACATTTCGCTCGACCCCACGCCACGATAATGCTGACGTAATATTAGAGAGGGTTGATTGATGAAAATATCCGGGGAAATGCGGTAAATTTCGTTTGCTGACGAGGAAATGAGATGAGCACATGGCAACCCCCCTGGCGCGTCCGACCTTCTCCGGCAAGGAATGAGGAGAAGCGTTCCAGCCCGGCGCTCGACGGGCCGCCGGTCAACCCGCACGGCTTTGCCGCGCTGTGGCGGGAGAGCCGCCGCCTCATCATCGGCGTCACCATCGCCTGTTTGCTGCTCGGCGGCGTGGCGGTCGCGCTCTTCGATTACGCCAACCAGCGCATGGCCGAATCGCTTTGGCTCGATCTCGTCGAGCATCAGGCGCTCTATGACCGCGAGCGCATCCTCGCCCCCTTGCAGATTGATCTGACCCTGGCCCGCCAGATGGCCGATTCGCCATTGCTGCTGCGCTGGGCGGCAGACGAAAACAACCCGGCCTTGAAACGCGAAGCGCTGGCCGAACTCAATAGCGACCGCCACCACTTTCATGACGGCAGCTACTTCTTCATCCCCAGCGCCAGCGGCAATCTCTATTACAGCGACGGCAGCCGCCAACGTCCGGAGAGCGGCATCGTCCACGTCGTCCACCGTGGCGAAGCCGATCACGCCTGGTACACCGCCGCCCTGGAAAGCTCAAGGCGGGTTCAGGTGCGCGTTGACGCCGACCCGACGCTGGGCGACGCCGCTATCCGCCTCAGCGTCCAGATGCGCCACGGCAACGAAGTCGTCGCCCTCATCGGCAGCGCCATTGGCCTCGACGATCTGGCCCAGATGGCCCCGGTCTCGACTGCGCAAGGCATCTACAGCGTACTGGTCAGCGCCGACGGAACCATCCTCGCCCATCCCGACCGCCGCCTAGTCAATTCCGGGGCCAGCCGCCACACCCTCTTTGATCTGCTGGCTGCCGACGACGAACGCCAGCAACTGCGCGACAGTTTTGATCGTTTGAAGCGCAACGCCAGCGCCGTCGAAGAACTCACGCTCACCATCGATGGCCGCCCCCAACTGGCGGCGATGACCTATCTGAGCGAAGTCGGCTGGATCAACCTGGTCCTCGCCGACACCTCGCAACTGGCCGGTCACCACGAATTTTCCCTCAGCCGCGCCCTGCTCGGCGGCATCATTCTGCTCACCATCCTGACCGCCCTCACCCTCCTCGCCCGCATGGTGCTCCGGCGGCAGGCGTAGTCGCGGCGACGGGAAAGCCTTGATGGGCCGTCGCACGAAGCTCATGCGTCACAACCAGCAAGGCTCGATCATCCCTCGCCCCCTTGGGGGAGAGGGAAAGAGGGAGAGGGGTGCGGCGCTTGCCGGAGACTCAACCCCCTCTCCCCAAGGCAATCGCATGAATGCTTTTGGCATTTGCCCAGTGACAACAACCGTTTCCGGCTGCCGCCAAAAGCCCCTCTCCCCCCGCGGGAGAGGGGTTGGGGAGAGGGGGAGAATGACCGGAAGCGCTCTTTTC
>JAITWU010000224.1 GCA_031285115.1 Azonexus sp.
CCTTCTCTGTGCGGCTGATGAGTGAGGTCAGTTCGCAAAATGTATATGGAGGTGCAATCGGAGTGTACTGGCCTGAAGGTGGCGGTAGGCGCTCCTTCTTTCTGCGCCACGAATCCGAATCACCTCAGGAAATAGAACGTGCAGTCACTGAAGAAATTCGCAGTGCCCTAGCCAATCGTCGCCCGCTGGCTCAAGTCACGTGGTCAGCAGTTCAGGAACTCGTTTCTCGTCGTGTTTTTACCGATTTACGTGAACAAGGATCCACAGAAGTTCAGAAGTATGTTGATGAGTTCGATAAGGAACTAAAATCGAAGCAAGAGAAGCTTGAGTATGCTGAGCGTGAAATTTCACGCCTTGAGGCAGAAGTAAGAAAATATCAAGCTCAAAATCCTATGCAATCAGGTTTGATCCTTCAGACAGCATCAGAGCAAGATTTTTATGCTGGCGAGCTTAGTGGGGTTGTTCGAGATGCTCTCGCTGATGCAGTGACTCGGGTCACTAAAGACAGTAGGCGTCAACACATTCTGAGCAGCATCATTGAAGCTAATCCGTCAACAGGTGAAGCTGAGGCAACGAAAAATCGTCTGAAAGTACTCCTCCGTGACTTCAGGGGCATGGATGCGAGGGTACGGAGTGCGCTGCAAGACATGGGTTTTGATATTACCGAAGAAGGAAAACACTATAAAATAATATTTCAAGGTGACGATCGCTACTCATTTACGCTACCTAAAAGCGGAAGTGACTATCGTGGTGGTTTGAACGCGGCAAGTGACATTAATCGGTTACTGTTCTAGCGGCTAACAATTCATTCAACCCGGACGCCTTCGGCGCCGGTTAATTCAGGCGTTTTACGACGCGATGATTGTGTCGTCGGCGCTGCTCTGTGGTTGTCAAACGCTCTACTCGGAAGACATGCAGAACGGGCAGCGCATCGACGACCGGCTGATGATCGACGGCAATCAGGCCGTCATTACTTTCGGCCCCGATATTCAAATTGCCTGTGCCGCAAAAGCACTTCCCTGATATGACCAAAAGTAGGCAGTCGTTGCGGGTTGCATCGAATACGGCATGTATCTACAATAATTAATGTTGATACATTATTCGGAGGCAGTGTATGCAAGTCGCACGATGGGGAAACAGCCTGGCCATTCGTCTGCCGATGGCGCTGGTCAAAGACATGCAGTTGGCAGAAGGCGACGAGGTTAGTTTGAGCGCGCAGGGCGTGCGGGATTTGTGTTTGCGTAAAAAACCCGGCGTCGACGAGATTGTTGCCGCGTTGCGCGAGTTTGAGGGGCGTCTGCCGGTCGATTTCAAATTTGACCGCGAGAGCGCGAATGAACGCTAGGGCGTTCGTGGATAGCAATATCGTTCTCTACATGATGTCGCAGGATGTGCGAAAGGCGCAGGCGGCGCGTGATTTGATGGCGACTTGTCCGCGCTTGAGCGTTCAGGTTTTGAACGAGGTCGTCAACGTCACGCGCCGCAAACTGGCCATGCCTTGGCGCGAGATTGACCAATTTCTGCAACTTGTCCGTGGGCTTTGCCCGATTGAGCCGCTGACGGTTGAAACCCATGACCTTGGACGAATGATCGGCGAGCGGCACAAGCTCTCGGTTTACGATGCGATGATTGTGTCGTCCGCGTTGTTGAGCGGTTGCGAGACGCTGTACTCGGAAGACATGCAGAGCGGGCTGCGGATTGAAAATACACTGACCATTGTTAATCCTTTTGCGGGGCTTTGATGAATGAAAGGCAGTTTGCAACAGGAGCGCCCATGAGCCAACCCGGCCCCCTGATGATCGACATTGCCGGAACGGCGTTGACCGATCTCGACCGTGAACGCCTCTGTCACCCGCTGGTTGGCGGCGTCATCCTGTTTTCGCGCAATTATGAGAGCCGCGAGCAACTGACGGCTTTGTGCGCCGAGATTCACGCCTTGCGCGAGCCGCCCTTGTTGATTGCCGTCGATCACGAAGGCGGGCGGGTGCAGCGTTTCCGCGAGAGCTTCACCCGTCTGCCCGCGATGCGGACGCTTGGCCGTCGGCACGATAGCGATCCGTCAGCGGCGCTGGCGGCGGCTCGCGCTGTCGGCCTGGTGCTGGCGGCGGAATTGCGGGCTGGCGGCGTCGATTTTTCCTTCACGCCGGTGCTCGATCTCGATTACGGCCCGTCGCGGGTGATTGGCGACCGGGCTTTTCATCGTGATCCGGCGGTTGTTATTGCGCTGGCCGGGGCGTTGGGCGAAGGCTTGCGCCAAGGCGGCATGGGGACTTGCGGCAAGCATTTTCCCGGTCACGGCTATGTCATTCCCGATTCCCACCTCGAACTGCCGGTCGATGAGCGGCAACTCGCCGCTATGCAGGATGATCTTGAACCGTACCGGCGGCTGCCGCTCGACGCGGTGATGGCGGCGCATGTCATCTACCCCTGCCTCGATTGCCATACCGCTGTGTTTTCGAGCCAATGGATAAACTATCTGCGTCACGACATCGGCTTTGACGGTGTTGTATTTACCGATGATTTGTCGATGGCGGGCGCGGGCGTCGCTGGCGATATGCTGGCGCGGGTGCAAACGGCGTGGGCGGCGGGTTGCGATATGCTGCTGGTCTGCAACGCGCCGGAAGCGGTGGGGCAGGTGCTGGAACAATGGCAGCCGCTGCCTGATCTCGAACGCGCCCGGCGCATCGCCCGGCGCATTGCCCGGTTATTGCCGCAGCATCCGGCCCCGGCGCTCGATTCGCCAGCTTATCGCCGCGCCCTTGATAGCGTGATCGGTCTGGAAAACTGAAATGGTCAAAAAAGTATTGCCCAAGGGCCGTGTCAAAAAAAATAGCATCAAGCATTCCAAAAAAGTCGGACTGCCAGCCGGCTCGCTGGTGCATATCGGCGAACGCAAAGCCGAAGAGACGCGGGTCACGCTGATTGCTTATGACGCCGCCGGTATCGACGAAACGCTCTTGGAAACACCGGCAGCCTGCCGGGAATGTCGCCCCGGACGCGAGAAATTCTGGCTCAATGTGCACGGCCTGCATGAACCGGAAGTGCTCAAAGAAATTGGCCGCCGTTTCAATATCCACCCGCTGGCGCTCGAAGATATTTTGAATACCGACCAGCGACCCAAAGCCGATGATTATGGCGATTATCTTTATCTCGTCGCCCGCATTTTCGATTACCACCCGGAGACGCAGGAAATCAGCAGCGAGCAGGTCAGTTTCGTGATCGGCGAAAATTATGTGCTTTCCTTTCAGGAGCGGGCGACCGGCAATTTTGCCGCGGTCCGCGACTGGCTGCGCGGCGACCGGGGGCGGATTCGCCAGTTGGGGGCCGATTATCTCGCTTATGCCCTGCTCGATCAGGTGACAGACCGTTATTTCAGCGTCCTTGAACAAATCAGCGACCGGGCCGAATCGCTCGAAGAAGATTTGATCGAAAACCCCGTCGCCGAACAATTGACGGCGCTGCACCAGTTGAAAACCGATACCCTGAGCCTGCGCCGCGCCATCTGGCCGCTGCGCGATCTCGTCAATACGCTTTTACGCAGCGAGCAGCGTTTTTTCAAACCCGACACCCAGCTTTATCTGCGCGACGTTTACGACCATACGGTTCATCTCATCGAATCGCTCGAAGCCACCCGCGATTTGATTGCCAGTATGCTCGACATTTATCTTTCTTCCCTCAGTAACCGGGTCAATAAAGAAGTCCGGGCGCTCACCGTGGTTGCCCTCATTTTTATGCCGACGACCTTGATTACCGGCATTTTCGGCATGAATTTCCAGTTTATGCCGCTCCTGGCCGACCACAACGGCTTTTTCTATGCCCTGTTACTGATGGGAATTATCGCCACCAGCATCGGTTTCATCTTCTGGCGGCGACGCTGGCTGTAACAGACAGGTTACAGGTTGCAGGGGACAGGGTTCAGTCTTTCTTGCACGGGCTTCGCCCGTGGAAACTCAACTGAAACCTGTCTCCTGAATCCTGAAACCTGATGTGAGCTTTTGTGAGCTTTCTCTGATTGGGTCTGAGGTATGCTGCTTAAGTAACACTCAGTCGAGAGGGGAATCTCAATGCGCCAAAAACCGGATGTTGGTCATGCCGCCTGGGGCTTTCTGGCGGCGTTGTTATGGCTGCTGCCTGGAGCCGTTGCCGCCCAGGGGTTTCAGGTTTGTGACAATTTCGGCATGGTGCGGGCTGCCGAAATGGCTGTCGAGCATGGCTGTTTTGGTTGCCACACCCTGAACAGCAAGCGGGTCGGGCCGCCCTACAAGGAAGTTGCCGCCAAATACAGCCGTGAGCCAATCACGGTGGAAAAACTGGCGGGCAAGATCAGGCAAGGCGGCAGCGGTGTTTGGGGCAGCGCGGAGATGCCGCCCAACAAGGTCAGCGACGAAGAAGCCGAAACCCTGGCGCGCTGGGTTCTGTCGCTGATGCCGAATCCCGTTGTCGCCAAGGGGCGCTGACCGCTGGCCGCTGGCTGTTTTCAAACGAGGCCGAGGTTTTCGGCAACGCCCAAGTGTACGTTCATCGACTGCACGGCAGCGCCGGAAGCGCCTTTGCCGAGGTTGTCGAGACGCGCGACGAGCAACATCCGCTCGTCATTGCCAAAAACGAAGAGGTCGACGCGGTTGCTGCCGTTGCTTGCTTCGACATTGAAGAAACCGCCATCGGTATTGGCGTCGAGATCAACCGGGGCAACATTGATGAAAGGCTCGCCCGCGTAATAATCGGCGAGGATCGAACGGACTGCGGCGGGCGTCGCCGGGCGGCTGAACTGCTGCGGATGCAGGTAAATCGTCACCGCCAGCCCCTTGTAATACGGCCCGACAATGGGCTGGAACACCGGCGCGACGGCAAGACCCGCGTAACGCTGCATTTCCGGCAGATGCTTGTGGGTCAGCCCAAGCGCGTAGGGGCGCGGCGCGTCGATGCGTTCTGCGCTTTGATAATCGGCAATCATGGCTTTGCCGCCACCGGAATAGCCGGTGATCGAATGGGCGGCAAGCTGCGTCGCGGCAGGCAGCAAATCGCTCGCGACCAGCGGACGCAGGGCGAGAATGAAGGCCGACGCATGGCAGCCGGGATTGGCGATGCGCTTCCCAGCGCGAATCCGCCCGCGCTGCTCCGGGCATAGCTCAGGCAGGCCATAGACCCAGCCGGGATCAATCCGGTGGGCGGTGGAAGCGTCGATGACGCAGGTTCCGGGGTTGTCGACCAGCGTTACCGATTCCCTGGCGGCGGCATCCGGCAGGCAGAGAAAAGTGACATCGGAAGCATTGATGAGCCGCTGGCGCGCCTCTCTATCCTTCCGCTTGGCCGAATCAATCTGGAGCACCTCAATATCGCGGCGTCCGGCAAGATATTCATTGATTTGCAGGCCGGTCGTGCCTTCCTGGCCGTCGACAAAGACTTTGTAGGTCATGGTGTGGGAAATAGGCTTGGGGAAAACCGCCATTCTGGCAGAAAAACAGGACGTGCTGGCTTGCCGTGAGCACGAACCGATCATCTCGCTCCCGCTTGCGGGAGGGGAGAAGAGGATGTGGCGCTCCCAAAAAACAACGGGCAGCCGAAGCTGCCCGTTTTTCCAACCGCGCCGAAGTCGCAATTACTTGGTGCGGCTGCGGTATTCGTCGGTGCGGGTGTCGATTTCGATTTTGTCGCCGATTTCGACAAAGGCCGGGACGGGAAGCTCAAAGCCGGTGGAAATTTTGGCCGGTTTCATCACCTTGCCAGAAGTGTCGCCCTTGACGGCGGGTTCGGTATAGACCACTTCGCGCACCAGCGAGGTCGGGATTTCGACCGAAATGGCCTTGCCATCGTAAAACACGACTTCGCAGGGCATGTCGGCTTCGAGATACTTGAGCGCGTCGGTCATGTTTTCGGCCTCGACCTCGTACTGGTGGTACTCGGCGTCCATGAAGACGTACATCGGATCGGCGAAGTAGGAGTAAGTGACATCCTTTTTGTCGAGGATGACGATTTCAAACTTGTCATCGGCCTTATACACCGCTTCCGACGGGTTGCCGGAGAGCAGGTTTTTGAGCTTCATTTTGACCACGGCGGCATTGCGGCCGGATTTGTTGTATTCGGTTTTCTGGACGACAAGCGGCTCAGAGCCGACCATGATGACGTTGCCAGAGCGGAGTTCCTGTGCGGTTTTCATCGGGATTCTCTTGAAATGGGAAGGAAAAAGAAAAACGTTAAATTATACCCCGCCAGCGACAAATTTGACCAGATTTGCCGCCAGATCCGGCTGTTCAGCCAGTTGCCGCGCCCAGTTCCGGTTGTGGCGGGCGATTTCCGGCGCATGGGCAAGAAACCCCGGCCAGGCCGCAGCAACATCGCCATCGCCGTTCCAGGCATGGAACATCGCCCGCACATGGGCCGCCGTAGCCGGAGCGAGCGCCGCGCCATAGCGGTCGAGAAAAGCATCGAGCTTGACCCGGTGGGCGTCATCCGCCTGCGGGTAGATTTGCCAGACAAAAGGCCGCCCCGCCCATTGGGCGCGGACGAAAGAATCCTCACCACGGACGAAATTGATGGCGCAATGGCGGAGCAGGGCATCGTAATCATCGAGCGGCAGAAAAGGCAGCGGCTCAATGCGGGCATTGCCAAGCCGCCAGCCAGCGGCAGACGGCCCCAACACCGCCGTCACCGCCGCCAGCGGCTTGCCCGGCGGCACATGGCAAAGAACAGGGCGCGAACTGGCCGCCAGCGCCGCAATCAAATCGCCGACCGGCGCAGTGTCGTAACAGAACAGGCTGATTTCCAGCGTCTCGGCGAGGTCTGACGGCGGCGCTACCGGCAACCCGGCTTCACGCAACAACCCCCCCGTGGCCGACGTAAAACCGGGGAAGAAAAAATATTTGACCAGCGGCAGGGCAGGGTGGGGCGAGGCTTGGCCGTGACAACCGTCCACCCATGTTTCAGCCGTCAGATATTCAAGATTGATCCAGCACGGCGGACGTCTAAAAGCCCCTCTCCCCCCGTGGGAGAGGGACGGTTGCCCATCGGCAACCGACATGCTGTGGCGCTCCTTCCACTGTTCCGACCGAAACGCATCGGCCATGCTCGCCACATAAGCCGCAGGCAATTCGCAGGCAAAGGCTTCGACCACAACATCGGCAACCCGATCAAGCACAAAATCCCTTGCCCAATGGCGCAGTTCAACTCCCTCAACCCACTGCTTCGACAAACCCGGATCACAAGCCGGACAAAGCGGCGACAGGCTGGATAAATCATCCACCCACAAGCGCACCGCCTGCCCATGCTCCCCCGCCAGTTGCCGGGCCAGCCGCCAGCAAACGCCAATGTCGCCGTAGTTGTCGACGACGCGGCAGAAAATGTCCCAGTGAAGCGGCATGGTGAGTTTCTGATTAACCGGGCAATCTGGTTTGATTTATCGTACCCAGATGTTTATTCTGATTCGCAACGAGATTATCGGCGCGAATGATACGGACTCCGGCTCGTAGAGCAAGGAATCCAGCCGGAACGAACAATGAGGCGGTGAAAAAAAAACAGAATAATAGCTTGGCCTGCCGGTAGAGGTTTGAATGATGGAATAACGATGGGAGCTTTTGCTTGACGAACGGGTGCATCTGCTTATTTTCAGCTATATCCCTCATAAATTCTTTTGCAAATTTATATTCGTCTCGGAGGCAACCCTGGTATCCATATAGCCAGTCATAAGCAAGTTTGAGCGTCGATATAGAGCCAAAAGCAAGCACCCCAATTTTTGCTATAAAATCAACATCCATTTGTAATGGCGGCCTCTGGCTAAATTTAAACGACAGACATCATTCGGGATGCGACAAGTCGTGGGTCCCATATGGCTAACGCTTAAATTAACTGGCGTGCCGTAGGCGCGTCCGGGTTGAATGCAATGTTAGGTTGTTGCTAACGCAATACATCATGTGTAGCCTCAAATCTTGCTTCTTAGATTTTCGCAGAGTTGCGATTTGTTATCTATGCTGCAAGTAACTTGCGCATATTCTGATTGGTGCTTTGTTCCTTGGCACTCATCAATATCTGTCCACTCATAAAAATATCCGTTGGACATGCCGCCCGGAAAGTTCACTTTCTTGCCGTCTTTGCTCCAATAAAAAATATCTTTCCCCATTGCTACTGAAGCCTGAGAGTTGGCTTCAATGGAGAAGATTACTTGTGTGGTGGAGTCCTTGACAATTTTTCCTGTGCGAATGTCCGTGACCGTATAAAAAGCGTTGCCCGGCGCCAATAGGAACCATCTATATGGGTCTATCCAATTCCAGCGCTCTCCACCACGGAAATGGTATTCTGCAAGTGCACATGTCCCGGCTGGATTAACGGCAATTTCTATTGCTGGGTAATTTGGGCGAATAAGTGTGCTGTTTTTTCTCAATGTTACGTATGAAACTGACAGCAGAACGGTCATTATTAGTAGTAGCCTCAAGGGGCTTTTTGATTTCATTTTGCAGTGTCTGATAATGATTTAATCTCTTGATGTGTTACACGAAACGTAAATGGTTTTTTGAGGTTTGTTATTAGTACGTCGCTGAATACGATTAAATCGCCGCCTTTGCCTGTGATTTTTCTGTGGGCTTCAAACCTTTCGTTGCTCACAGAGACAAAATCGTCTGGGCAATCTCCGTGTTGGCCTCTTCCTCCAGCGCTATAGGATATTGGGTAGACGCGAACGTATGGGGGGGGAAATCTTGCTCCAGTGCCCTAGATATTGGTCGCCGTTAAAGTCGTAAGTGTCTCTTACATATACGCCAATTTTTGAGACGCTTATTTCATAGTATTCGACTTGCAGCGAACATTGCATCCCTGTGTCAATGATCTTTGTCTTGGGTGTGACAACCCCCGAC
>JAITWU010000247.1 GCA_031285115.1 Azonexus sp.
GCCCGATGCAGTGCGCAACGACCCGCGCGTCATCAAGGCGTATCTGGGGGAAGCGTGATGCTCAAGCTCGAAAACGTGCACACGCATTACGGCGCGGTCGAGGCGCTGGCGGGCGTTTCGCTGGAAGTCAATCAGGGCGAAATCGTCACCCTGATCGGCAGCAACGGCGCGGGCAAAACCACGCTGATGATGACCGTGTGCGGTACGCCGCAGGCATCCTCGGGCCGCGTGCTGTTCGAGGGCCAGGACATCACCCGCCGGCCCACCCACGAGATCATGCAGCAGGGGCTGTCGATTTCGCCCGAAGGCCGGCGCGTATTCCCCGGTCTGACAGCGGTCGAAAATCTCCAGATGGGCGCTTTTTTTGCCGACCGCGACCGGATCGAAGCGGGCATCGAGCACGTATTCCAGCTCTTCCCGCGCCTGAAAGAACGCGCCACGCAGCCGGCGGGCACCATGTCCGGCGGCGAGCAGCAGATGCTGGCCATAGGCCGCGCGCTGATGAGCCGCCCGCGCCTGCTGCTGCTCGACGAACCGACGCTGGGCCTGGCACCGCTGGTCATCGCGCAAATTTTCGACATCATCCGCACCATCCGCGCGGAAGGCGTGACGGTATTCCTGGTCGAGCAAAACGCCAACAAGGCGCTGCACGTGGCCGACCGCGGCTACGTGCTGGAAAACGGCCGCGTCGTACTGGCCGACAGCGCCGCCAATTTACTGGTCAACGACGCGATACGGCGGGCGTATCTGGGCGGGTAAGCGGGTTTCGCTGTGCGCTACTACCCGTCCTGAAACAACTGGCTGCGTTGTGAGGTTTGGGTTCGAACAGGAGCATTCAGCGTAAATTTTCAAGCTGGTTTTTTGACCGGCGAACTTGAACGCTTATTACAAGGGCTTCGTGCATTGCATGCAGAGTTTGCGCGGAAACTATACCTTTGACCCCTTGGAGAGCCAGCTTGTTCTTCAAAGCTCCTGTAACAGCACAAGCCACATTCATATCAAAAGCGAAGCCATGGATGAAGCGGATATAGGCCATAGACTTTCTTTCAAGCTCTCGTTGGATCAAATATACTTATCCAGCCCCATTCGTGAATTATCAGAGGTTATGCATGTTTTCCCTGTGCGAGCCTAACATTTCATTCAACCCGGACGCGCTAAAGCGTGCCGGTTAATTTAGATATTAGCCATTTTCTGGAGGTCATATGCTTATTTGGCAAGGTGCGGGAATTTCTGCAGTACTAATCCCAGCAATACTTGGGTTCATTGCTCAGTGGGGGGTAGACCGTTGTTTTGGCCAAGGGTATGCGACAGCTCATGGGTGGCAGAACGCAATCGCTTGGCTGATTGGAGGCGCTATCGTTTGGATTGTAGGCACTCGCCTAGAAAAACGCCCAGGCAAGCTACTCGTTGATCCTAATACTGGAAGCAATGTTGAATTGAAAGGAAAACACACATTGTTTTGGGTGCCAATGAAGTATTGGGCAATCATTTGGGTAGTGTCGAGCATCGGCGCGCTAGTCAAGTAGTCGAGGCTAACAATGCATTCAACCGTCTTGGCGCTGTCCGAGTTTAAGCGTTTGTGCCGGGCTTCGTCTGCAAACGGTCGGTGCTGCGTTCCGCCAGCCTTTGGTCTTGCGGTTTCATTTCTTGTCGGTGTGTTGCAGCGTTTTTTTGCGCGCTCAGTTGGCCTTGCGCCTAACTTTGCGCTCAAGCGGATGGCTTCGCTGCCGTTTATTCGTTAGGGACGGTCTGATCAAATCGGAATTTGAGCGAGATTTATTGACCGGGGCTGTTCAGTTTTCATAATGCGAACAAATGGCTCAAAGACCTCGGCTTTCCTGGCTAAAAACTGCCCGATTGCGCCTGCTTCTAGACCCTTGGGTACATTCCGGGCGCACCTATCCCACCGCCGCCATAACCTGCCGTCGCACCATCCACAAATTCGACAGCGCAAACAACGTCTTCAACTGCGCCGTGTTCTTGGCCAAGGCGTGTAGATGAACAGGCAAGAGTTGCATGATTTTCTCGCGGGTTCAGTGGCTAATCGTCCCATGTCTCAGCGGCAAAGATGAGCCTCACTTCAAGAGACTCCGCTCTGTGCCCTTGCCTTGGTTCAATGCGGCCACGGCACTGAGCAGGCGTTTGGCGTTCTCCCCGGGCGGCGCAGCAGGTAGGCAGTTTCCTCAAGCGCTTCGTAGTCATCCAGCGACATCATGACCACGGGCTGCTGCATGGCCTGTTTGCCACGCTGACCGGCGCGCCGAGCGGAACGCGCGGCGGACTGGTTCGACCGCATGGAACTGCGCCACGCCGTCAACCGGCAGGTCGGCACGCCGGCACGCTCTCCCAGGTTTGCCGGAATCGCGCGCCGGTTCCAGGTTTGCGCTGAGTCGGAAAAGGTGTTTTCTTTCTGGCGTAAAAGGTAAATCTTGGTTACTATTTTCCCTCTTCGGGACGGAAAGGAGTGCTCTTATGAAAAAGTTTCTGACAACTTGCGCCGCTACGGTCTTGGCCGCTGGTTTCATGGCGGGTTCGGCCATGGCCCAGTCGTCGGCCACGCTGGACAAGATCAAGGCCAGCGGCCAGATCAGTCTGGGGGTACGCGATTCTTCGGCGCTGGCGTACACGCTGGGCAACGGCAAGTACGTGGGCTTTCATACCGAGATGGCCGAGCGCATCGTCGATGACCTGACCAAGCAGACC
>JAITWU010000276.1 GCA_031285115.1 Azonexus sp.
GCGGCCTGATGCGGGCGCACCGCCGGATGTTCCCAGATGCCGAGGCGGCGCAATTCGTCTTCGCTGCCAACCCAGATGGCGGCATGGCCCCAGTGGCCGGGAATGAAGTTGTCGGTCAGCCGGAAGGGCGTTTTTTCGAGCAGGATGTCGCCTGCCCGCAACTCGCCGCGCACCGCGCCGAGCACATCGGCGCGCGCATAGAGTTTGCCGTGCCGCGTCTCGACCAGGCCGACGGCGTTGCCGAAGAGCAGGCTGAACAGATTGACGCCCTCGTTTTTCAGGGAATTCAGGGTATCGACCGAAATATCGCCGAACAAACCGAGCATCCGACCAGCGTAACGGAACGGGTGGGCTTTTTTCACCATCTGCCGGGCCGGGCTTTGCTCGATCAGCGCCGCCAGATAACGCGCGTCATCATCTTCCGACTGGTTGAGGATGGCCCCGTTCTGCGCCAGCCAGTTCAACCCGGCGCGCACCCGGGCGCGGTTGATGGCGGAATTGAAAAGCCGCGAATTACGGTCGACTTCGCCGGAAGGCAAGGAAAAACCGCTGTCCTTGCGATTGAGATGGCGGCGCAGCGTGGCATTGGAGCGATAGAGGCCGACCACGGTCATATAGTTGTCGTAGAGCAGCAAGGCCGACGACACCGACATGGCGATGCCGCTTGCCTGTTGCAAGGCGGTGGCGGCATCGGCGGGAACCGGATTGTTGACCCAGCACTCATATTCCGCCGCCATGCCGAGCAAGGTTTCCCGCTGCGCCATGAGTTGCGCCGCGCCATCGTTCAAGCGGCGCAGATCGCCGCCGCTGAGCGGCTGACCGGCATCCATTTTCTCTGTCAATTGCCCGAAAAAATCAATGGCCCGCGCCCGCAGGCTCAGATTTTCTTCGACCAATAATTGATAGCGCTCGATCTTCTCGCGCATCGCCGCCGCTTCGACATAGGACGGCCCGGTTGTCGTCGCGCACGGCCCCGACATGAACAGACTGCCATCTTCTGCGGCGCTCGCCGCCAACGCCAGCAAGGCCAGAAACAGCGGCAAAACGCCGCGCAACAGTTTTTGCTTCATTTCTATATATCCCCCTGATGGAAAACAGGGGAATGTTAACGCCCTTCGGTCTTGGGCGGTATTTTCACCGCCGCGCTCGTTCAGACCTTGTTGCCGGCTGTCGCCACCTGTTCGAGGCGGGATTTTTCAGCCAGAACCTTGGCCGCATAGCGCTGTTCCGGGTCGTTGGCGGCGCCGCCGAACTGTTGCAACCCTTCTTCCAGACTGCCGCTGCGGGCGATGAATTGACGCAGCGCAGTCGCGCCAACCCGGACGTTGATCACCGGATCGAGAAAATCCGCCGCCGTCGCCTGTTCCGGCAGCTTGTCGATATGAAAGCGCGGCACCACCTGCATCAGCCCCTGAGCGCCATAAACGCTCTGCGAAAACGGATTGAATCTTGATTCGACGCCAATTACGGCAATGATGAGCAAGGGGTCGAGATGCAGATCGCGGCCCGCCGTCTGGGCGGCCTCGAAAACCGGCTGCAACGCTTCGCCAGCGACGCGATAACGCCGCGAGACGAATTGCAGGGCGCTCTGCATCTGCGGCGACAGGGTATTGGCCGTCATTGACGCAGCCATGGCGTCTCCGCCCAATTCGGGCGACGCATCGCTGTTGACGCCAGCCGGGGCCAGCAGTTGTTTCAACACCCCGGTTACTTCGCCATGCACGGCTTGCACGCCGATCAGGCCCACAATCAAAATCAGACCGGCCACCATCAAGGCTTTGCTAAAAACCGCGCCGATCATCTGGAAAGCCCGCTGGGCAGCGGGATTGATAATAGTCGTCGTGAACATGCGACCTCCTTCACTTTGCTCCCGGCAACAAGCTGCCTTGCCGGTTGAGAGTTACGGGGGGTGCGACATCGGCAGCCAAAAAAAAACCTCAAGGCCGGAATCCTTTGGCAGGCCGCTGTTAGCGTCGCCAGCAAGGAGCAGAAACCGATATTGCACCGCAGCAAACGGCGCATTCTATTGATTCGATTAGCTTTTGTCAAATCCGCCAGGCCCGCGCCGAAGCAATCGGCGTATCGCCTGCTGTGGCGCGGCATCCGGCTGGCCGGACGCCAGCGGCAGTCCCGACCGGCGGACGGCGCAAGCGTTTGGCATGGCGGGCAAGCCCTGACTTGACGGGCAGAAAGCAAGTAAAATCGCTGTTTTCTGTCCTTTTGATCCTGTTCGATGACAACCCGCCAGAAACCCAGCTTCCAGCAGATCATCCTGCGCCTCCAGCAATACTGGGCTGATCAGGGCTGCGCCCTGTTGCAGCCTTACGATATGGAAGTCGGCGCGGGGACGAGCCATACCGCCACCTTCCTCCGCGCCCTTGGCCCGGAGCCGTGGCAGGCGGCTTACGTGCAGCCGTCGCGGCGGCCCAAGGATGGGCGCTATGGCGAGAATCCCAACCGCTTGCAGCACTATTACCAGTATCAGGTGGTCTTGAAACCCGCGCCGGACAATATCCTCGACCTTTATCTCGGCTCGCTTGAGGCGCTCGGCTTCGATTTGAAGAAAAACGATGTGCGTTTTGTCGAGGACGACTGGGAAAACCCGACGCTGGGCGCTTGGGGGTTGGGCTGGGAGGTCTGGATGAACGGCATGGAAGTGACGCAATTCACCTATTTCCAGCAGGTTGGCGGCATTGATTGCAAACCGATCACCGGCGAAATCACCTATGGCCTGGAGCGCTTGGCCATGTATTTGCAAAGCGTCGAAAATGTCTTTGATCTGGTGTGGACGGATGGCCTGACTTACGGCGACGTTTATCACCAGAACGAAGTCGAACAGTCGGCCTACAACTTTGAGCACAGCGACGCCGATTTTCTGTTTACCGCCTTCGCCGCTCACGAAAAAGAAGCGCAGCTCCTCATGTCGCAGCAACTGGCGTTGCCCGCCTACGAGCAGGTTTTGAAGGCGGCGCATACCTTCAACCTGCTCGACGCGCGCGGCGCGATCAGCGTCACCGAGCGCGCCGCCTACATTGGCCGCATCCGCAATCTCGCCCGCGCCGTGGCGCAAAGCTATTTCGAGAGCCGCGAACGCCTGGGCTTCCCCCTCGCGCCACGGGAATGGGTGGCGCGGAGCGAAAAGAAAGCCGCCTGAACGCAACAACGAAACAAAAACCATGACCAAGCAAAATCTACTCATCGAACTTTTAACCGAAGAACTCCCGCCCAAGGCGCTGAAAAAACTGGGCGAGGCGTTTGCCGCGCAGTTGTTCGAGCAATTGCAGGCCGAGGGGCTGGCGGCGGCGGATTCTCGTGTGACGTCTTACGCCACGCCGCGCCGACTGGCGGCGCAGGTGACGCAGGTGGCGGACAAGGCGGCGGATCAGCCCGTGCGGCAAAAGTTGATGCCGGTGAATGTCGGCCTTGCCGCCGATGGGCAGCCGACACCGGCGCTGCTCAAGAAATTGCAGGCCATTGGCGCCAGCGCAGCCGATGTCGCGCGGCTGGAGCGGGTGGCCGATGGCAAGAGCGAAACGCTGTTTCTCGATACGGTGAAAGCGGGCGTCAGGCTCGCCGACGGGCTGCAAAAGGCGCTGGCTGAGGCCATCGCCAGGCTGCCGATTCCGAAAGTGATGACTTACCAACTGCACAGCGGCTGCCAACTGCCGGGCTGGGACAGCGTGCAGTTCGTGCGCCCGGCGCATGGCCTCGTGGCGCTGCATGGCGCGGCGGTGGTGGCGGTGTCGGCGCTCGGCTTGCAGGCGGGGCGGACGACGCGCGGCCACCGTTTTGAGGCGGCGCAAGACCCGATCGTCATCGTCGACGCCGACAGCTACGCACCAACGTTGCGCCAGCAGGGCGCGGTGATTGCCGCTTTTGCCGAGCGCCGCGCGGCGATTGCCGAACAGTTGCAAGCGGCGGCGGCCAAGGCCGGGAACGGCTTGCGCGCCATCGAGGACGAGGCCCTGCTCGACGAAGTGACGGCGCTGGTCGAACGGCCCAATGTGCTGGCCTGCCAGTTCGACGCGGCTTTTTTGCAGGTGCCGCAGGAATGCCTGATTCTGACCATGAAGGCGAATCAGA
>JAITWU010000289.1 GCA_031285115.1 Azonexus sp.
AGCGGGATGGAGCTCCGCCGTGAAAAACGCTCAAGGCGTGACTATGGGGAAAAAAGGCGCGTCACCCGACGAAAATCATCAAATAGAGATGTATCTGGTTAAACAGGCGGTTCCGGTTACTCCTATTTCAAACTATATAGACAACATCAGAAAAAACACGATTGAGGGCTATAAGAATAACAAAGCCTTTGATCTGGTTTATTTTGATGCGGCCCCGGATAAAAAAGAGCCTCGCTGCGCGCGCGCGCATATTTTGCTGAAAAAGAAAGACGACGGCAATTTTGCCAGCGGAGATTCCGGGAAAAAATTCAGCGAGCAATACATTTTGTCTTGTGCCGCGCAAAGCGTTTCGGCAAACAATAAGTTATCCAGACTCGGCGTTGAATTACGCTATTACCAGCGTTACCACGAATCGAACAAAGACCCGGCGCTCAAGGAAAAAGCGGAACGTTTGTTTGATAGCGTCGTGCTCGGACAGTAGCCTGAAAACCCCGGATTCAGGGAGCGGAACCAGTATCGAGCATGTCACCCTGGGTAAAATTTAAGGTGCGGGCGAAAGTGAGAATGGTATTGTCGCCCATCGCCGCGCGTGGAATCTGTCCGTAGGGCGCAGCCATGCGCAGAATGCGCAGCGCGGCGTCGTCCAATACCTTGTTTCCGGAGCTACGTTCGACTCCGACGCTGTAAATGCTCCCGTCGTCGATATTCAGCTCAACATAGATGACAACTTTGCCATACATCTTGCCACGCGCCACTTCCGGGTAATTGAGGGTGCCGATGCGCTCGATTTTCCGCCGCCAGGTTTCGATATAGTTAGCCAGCGCGTACTGCTCGGCGCGCGCGCCGACATTTTTTTTGCGCGGACGTTTGTTGTATTCCTCGGTTTGCCGGGCGATTTCGCCTTCCAGACGAGTCATCGCCCGCGCTGATTCAAGGAGATCGGCGCCGGAAACCGGCTTGTCCGGCACGGGCTGGTCGTTGCTGGTCTTGCTGCTGGCGACTGGAACGCTTTTGACCTGGGTGAGCAGGGTGCGCTGGGTTTTTTCCAGTTCTTCGACGCGCCGCTTCATTTGTTGCAGGTCGTTGCCGTCGACTTTGTGCTGCGTCGGTGGCAGCGGCGTTTTGGCGATGCGGTTGTCATCGGTCGTGCCGCCGCCATCGAGATTGGCCTGGGCGAGAAGCTGGGCGTCGGTCGGCTTATGCGCGGATTTTGAGTTGACCAGTGTAATGTCGAGCGGTTTTTCACGGAAAGACCGGGCAACATCAGGCGGAACAAATTTGATCGCCAGCGGCACAGCATGGGCGACGAACGAGACGATGATCGCCAGCCACAGCCAGCGGTCGCTGGCTCTGTCCGGTTGCCAGTCGGGAATGGCTTCGCTCACTGTTCCTCTTCCTCCAGCGCCGCAGTCGCTTCTTCAGCCAGATCCTGCCCGCCGAGCAAACCAGTGAACCGGCAAGTCACTTCCGGCCCGAGCAAATCAATTTCCTCTACTCGCAGATGCACGCGCTGCCCCGGCGGCAGGTCGGCGGGCAGCGATGGCACGCGCAAGAGCAGCGGCAGGTGGTCGAGTTTGACCAGTTGCTCGCGGCGCACGGTCGCGTCGATTTCGCTGATTTCGCGCTGTTGCAGCCAGCGCAGGCACCAGTAGCGTTCCATGAGGCGTTGGAAATCGTTGTAGGCGGCGTAAGTTTGCTCGAAATCGCGCAGCGTCGCGAACAATTCCGCCGATTTGCGGGCAAAGGGCGGCGCTTCGCTGGCGAGGCAGGCGATGAGCTGCCACTGGTTGACCAGATCGCAATAGCGGCGCAGCGGCGAGGTCATCCAGGCGTATTGCGCGACGCCCAAGCCTTCGTGCGGCTGCGGCGAGGTGGTCATGCGGACTTTACCCTGGCTCTGCGCCCGGTAGAGGCAGGCGATGTTTTTTTCGGCGAGCAGGCCACCCCAGGTCGAATTGGCGACGATCATCAATTCGGCGACCAGTTTGTCGAGCGGGCTGCCGCGCCGACGCTCGCTAATTTCGACGGCGCAGCTTTCGGGATCGGCCAGATCGCCGACGATGGCGAAGTTGTAATCATGCACGCCCTGCACCGCCGAAGGTTTGCCGCGCCGCCCTTCGCAGGCGTTGGCGAAATGCCAGAGGTAGAGCAGTTCATCCTTGAACGGCTGCTCGGGCAGCGGCCCGCCGATGGTGTTTTCGTTGAACCACGGCTCGACATCGTGATGGCGCAGGTTGGCGGCGATATGCACCATTTCGAGGCGCGACTCGTGGCTGACGATTTCGAGCGCCTCATTGACCGTCAAATACAGCGACACCGCCGGGCAATCGACGCCGCCCGCCAGCGTGTAGCTCTGCACCACGGCATCCGGCAGCATGGTGATTTTTTCGCCCGGCATATAGACGGTCGACAGCCGGGCGCGGGCGATGCCGTCGAGCGGCGAGCCGTGTCGGATAGCCAGCCCCGGCGCCGCGATATGGATGCCGATGCGCGCGCCAACGCCGGGCAGTTGGACGACGGAGAGCGCGTCGTCGATTTCCGTCGTGTGCGCATCGTCAATCGAAAAAGCGCGCACATCAGCCTGTGGCAAATCGGTTGGCAGAGCAGGCGAATCAATGGCGGGAAAGCCCGCTCCCTTAGGAAACTGCTCGCGCAAAAAGCGACGGTAATGCAGGTGGTAAGCCGACTTGATCGCGCCACAGCGAAACAGCAATTGCGCCGCCGTCAGCCCGGTTGCCGCGCAGGCGGCTTCAAACGCCTTGGTTTCCGGCTTGTTGCGATCCGGCGCGTAGAGGAGCGCCTCGGTCAGCGCGGCGATTTCCGGCGGCAGACGAAAGGCCGTCAGTTCGGCCTGCCAGCCTTCCATCGCCAGCGCCTGCTGGCGCTTTTTTTCCTGACTGGCGAGCGCCGCCGCGAGGATGTCGGCAGGCGCTTTGCGAAAACGCCCCTTGCCCTTCCGGTGGAAATAAACGGGCGCGGCATGGAGGGCGAGCAGCACCGCCGCCGCTTCGCCGGGCGCGGGGTCGCGGCCATAGTAGTCGCGGGCAAAGTCGAGAAAAGAAAATTCGCCGTCGCTGACGCATTCCCAAAGAAAATCGGCTTCGATTTCCGCCGAGAGCGGCATCGCCTGATCGAGGAGCGTCGCCGGGGCTGGCTTTTCAAAACGCAGCAAAACAGTCGCCGCCTTGATTTTGCTGCGCTTGCCGGACGGCATTTCAATCTGCAAGGACGTTTCATTGTCGGCCATCACCGCGCCGGCCTTGAAGCCCCCGTCTTCTTCAAACAATACATTCATCGGCGGATTATATCCCGGCAAATTCAAAGAGTTGCGGGATTAAATGAGGAAAGCGGGTGAAGCTGTGATCGCCGCCCTCAAAGACGCTTTGCCGACAACCGAAGTAAAAATCCTGGGCCTGATGGTAGTCGAGCGTCTCATCGCCGGTTTCGAGCAGAAGCCAATAGCGTTCCGGCCTTGGTTTTTTTACCTGCGCCGCCAGTTGGCGGACGTGTTCAGACGTGAAACGAAACGCCGGGCCGCCAGCGAACGGCGTGTGCTCGCCGATGAACTGGCGGGCATCAAAGTGAGCAATCACTGCCGGGTTGATCAATACGGCGCGCAGATCGTACTTTTCCGCCAGATGATTGGCGTAATGACCGCCGAGCGAAGAACCGACCAGCGTCGGCGGCTCCCGGCAGCTTTCGATGAGGCGCGAGACATCGGCGACGGCCTGATCCGGCACGGGCGACAAAGGCGGACAAAGAAACCGCCCGGCCAGCCCGCGCTGCGCCATCGCTTCGCCCAACAAACGCGGTTTCCACGCCCCTGGTGACGAACGAAAACCATGCAGGTAAAGAATCACGGCGTCCACTCAACCCAGCCGAAATACCAGGTGAGCAGCACGACAAAGCCAAAAGCGATGCGATACCAGGCAAAAATGGTGAAATCGTGGCTTGAGATATAACGCAACAGCCAGCGCACGCACAAAAAGGCCGAAACGAAGGCCGAAACGAAGCCGACCGACCAGATGCCGAGATCGTCGACATTGAGCAGCGCCCGTTCCTTGTACAGACTGTAGAGGGTGGCGGCAAACAGCGTCGGAATCGCCAGAAAAAAGGAAAATTCGGTCGCCGCCTTGCGCGACAGGCCAAACAGCAGGCCGCCGATAATCGTCGCGCCCGAGCGCGAAGTGCCGGGAATCAGCGCCGCCGCTTGGGCCAGACCGAGCTTGAGGGCATCGAGCGGCGTCATGTCATCGACCGTCTCGACGCGGATTTTGTGCTCGCGTTTTTCCGCCCAGAGAATAAAAAAAGCGCCGACGATAAAAGCCAGCGCCACCGGCAGCGGCTTGAACAAATGGGCTTCTATGGCCTTTTTGAAGAGGAGGCCAAGCAGCGCCAGCGGCAAAAAGGCGATGGCGAGATTGAGCGCCAGCCGATTAGCCAGCCGCTCCCGGCCCAGCCCGGCCAGCACCCCGGCGATCCGCGCCCGGTATTCCCAGACGACGGCGAGAATAGCCCCCGACTGGATGACAATTTCAAACAACTTGCCGCGATCGTCGTTAAAGTTGAGGAGATCGCCCGCCAAAATCAGATGACCGGTCGAAGAAATGGGCAAAAATTCGGTCAGCCCCTCGACGATGCCGAGAATCAAGGCTTTCAAGAGCAGAATGAGGTCCATGCAGGCGCTTTCAGGAATGAGACGGGCATTTTACCCGCCCGGACGGGTCGCCGCTTCGAGCGCGTTCAACCACGCCAGCGCCTGTTCCGGCGTTTCACCACACATTTCGGCGGACGGCTGCAACCCGGAACAACAGGCCGGACGTTGCGGCAGACCGAACAGGCGACAGCGCAAGTCATCGTCAAGCTGCGGGCAAGGGACGCCTGCCGGTTTGTCGAGCGAAGAAATCGACGGCGCAATACAGCAAGCGCCGCAGCCGGAACGGCAGGTGGGCGGTATTGGAGGCATCCTCAAGGGGGCTGAATCTGAATTGGTAAAAAAAACCACCGCCCGGAGGCGGTGGCAGGTGAGAAATCCGCTTTGCGGAATTGGCCAAATCAAGCGCCGGATCTGGGCGGGACTTTGCCCGCTTTACGGCGCGGGCCGTCGCCGCGTTTTGGCTGGCGCTCCTGACACTCGTTTTTCATCTCGGCCAGTTTCTGGCGTTGATCCGGCGTCAGCACGTCGTAGACCTGACGTTCCATCTTGATGCGATCAAGCGCCATTTTGCTGCTGGCGGCAGCGACGGCGTCAGCCAATTCCTTGACTTTGGCGTCGCTATAGTCGGGCGACATGACCAGCGCCTGCAAATCGGCGCGGGCTTTTTGCATGGCTTTCATGTTGTCGCGCATGACGGGGGCGTTGGTATGGGTAATGTCGAAAACGCGGTCACGCTGGGCTTCGGTCAGATTGAGGCGCTGCAAACCCTGATGCGACCAGCCGCCGCCACCCATCCCCATGCCCATTCCTCCCATCCCCATGCCGGGATGGCCGAAACCGGGGCCGCCGCCCATGCCGCCGCACCCCCCCGGCCCTGGCGAGCCATCAAAAGCAGCAGCGCCCAAGGGTAAAGCCAGCGCCAAGGCGGCGGCGACGGCGAGGCGTTTGAAAGAGAAAGAGGAAGTCGTTTTCATGAGGTCTTCTCCTGATTTGAAGCAGCCCGCCCGGAATGAGCAGGCGATGGTTGGAATCATGACGCAACAGGCGGCAAACAAGCGTTACCAGGCTGTAAATGTACGTAAATTCCGCTCAAACCTTGCGATAAACCGCCGCCCCCGTTTCGACAAACTCAACCGCCTTGGCTTCCATCCCCTTTGTCAGCGCCTCGTCCTCGGCGATGCCTTGCGCCGCCGCGAAATCGCGCACGTCCTGGGTGATTTTCATGGAGCAGAAATGCGGGCCGCACATAGAGCAAAAGTGGGCGACCTTGGCCGATTCCTTGGGCAGCGTTTCGTCGTGGAATTCACGCGCCTTGTCGGGGTCGAGGCCCAGGTTGAATTGATCCTCCCAGCGGAATTCGTACCGCGCCTTGGATAGCGCGTTGTCGCGGATCTGCGCGCCGGGGTGGCCTTTGGCGAGGTCGGCGGCGTGGGCGGCCAGTTTGTAGGTGATGATGCCTTCCTTGACATCATTTTTGTCAGGCAGGCCGAGGTGTTCCTTGGGCGTCACGTAACAGAGCATGGCCGTGCCGTACCAGCCGATGAGCGCCGCGCCAATGCCGCTGGTGATGTGGTCGTAGCCGGGTGCGATGTCGGTGGTCAAGGGGCCGAGGGTGTAAAACGGCGCTTCCTGACAATAATCGAGTTGCAGATCCATGTTTTGTTTGATCAGGTGCATGGGCACATGGCCCGGCCCTTCGATGATGGTCTGCACGTCATTCTGCCAGGCAATTCGGGTCAATTCGCCGAGGGTTTTCAATTCGCCCAGTTGCGCTTCGTCATTGGCGTCGTAAATCGAACCGGGGCGCAGGCCATCGCCGAGGGAAAAGGCCACGTCATAGGCTTTCATGATTTCGCAAATATCGGCGAAATGGGTGTAGAGAAAACTTTCCTTATGATGGGCAAGGCACCATTTAGCCATGATCGAGCCGCCACGGCTGACGATGCCGGTCATCCGGCTGGCGGTGAGCGGGATATAGCGCAGCAAAACGCCAGCGTGAATGGTGAAATAATCGACGCCCTGCTCGGCCTGTTCGATGAGCGTATCGCGGAAAATCTCCCAAGTCAGTTCCTCAGCCTTGCCGCCGACTTTTTCCAGCGCCTGATAAATCGGCACCGTGCCGATTGGCACGGGTGAATTTCGGATAATCCATTCGCGGGTTTCGTGAATATTCTTGCCGGTCGACAAATCCATCACCGTATCGCCGCCCCAGCGAATCGCCCAAGTCATTTTCTCGACTTCTTCGGCAATGCTGGAGCCAAGCGCCGAATTACCAATATTGGCGTTGATTTTGGTGAGGAAATTGCGGCCAATAATCATCGGCTCGCTTTCCGGGTGATTGATATTATTGGGAATAATGGCGCGACCGCGGGCGATTTCACTGCGCACGAACTCCGGCGTAATTTCGTCAGGGATATTCGCGCCAAAACTCATACCCGGATGCTGGCGGGTGAGCAGGGCCGCCATTTTCCCCCCCTGCGGCCCGGTATGGCGCAAAGATTCAATATAAGCCGCGCGATTCAAATTTTCGCGGATAGCGACAAATTCCATTTCCGGCGTGATAACGCCCCGCCGCGCATAGTGCATCTGCGACACATTTTGACCAGCTTTGGCGCGGCGCGGCTTGCGGTCGAGGCCGGGAAAGCGCAGTTCAGAAAGCGCCGGGTCAGCAGCGCGACGGCGGCCAAAATCGGAAGAAAGATCGAGCAGTTCCTCCGTGTCATTGCGTTCGGCAATCCACGCCGCGCGCAGCGCAGGCAAGCCGGAACGGATGTCGATCCGCGCCCCCGGGTCGGAATAAGGCCCGGAACAGTCATAAACAAACACCGGCGGATTTGTCTCGCCACCCATCTGGGTCGGCGTATCGGCCTGGCGGATTTCGCGCATCGGCACGCGCACATCAGGCCGCGAACCGCTCACATAAATTTTGCGCGAATTAGGCAAGGGCTGAATCGCCGCCTCGTCAACACGGGCGTTGGCGGCGAAAAAAGGTTCGGTGCTGTTCATGGGCTTCCTTGCGTAGTGGCAGAGCAGGACACAACGGGCAAGGAGCAACTGCGGCGGCAGCTTTCGTTTCCCTACGACGGCATGACCCGATCAGGTTTGAAGGGTATTTCTCAGCCGACCAAGTAACCGGCACCCCTAACGAGTGGCTGCAAGTTACTGGAAAGATGGGGGAAATGCAAGAAAACAGCAGAACGCCAAACAACTCCGGCGGCAGGGCGATTGTCTTAGATACTGTCGTCACAAGTTTGCAAGTAGAGTAAACCATGCGATGCTTGAGGCATGAATACAATCCAACATCAGCCCATCCAGCCCGTCACTGGCCCACCGCCGCCACGACATCAGTGACCACACCTGGGAACTGCTCGAACCCCACTTGCCGGGGCGTAGAGGCGTCTGGGGCGGAATCGCCCACGACAACCGAACCTTCATCAATGCCGTTTTCTGGATACTGCGCACAGGCGCACC